>NZ_JBEXXN010000012.1:0-133100 GCF_040630445.1 Streptomyces sp. NPDC005805 | reverse complement strand
CGGAGGCGATGCCTCCGGGGCCCCACCCCTATCCGGTCCCCGGTACCGCTTCGCGGACCGGGCCCGCGCCCCCGGCTCGTGGCTCGTGGCTCGTGGCCAGGCTCGCCGGGCGGCCTGCGGGTACCTCCCCGCACCGCGTCGGGACACGCGGTCTCGTACGCGCCGCGCGGCGGCCGGGTCCGCGCCCCCGTTGTGGGCAACTGTTCCGCTGGGGCGGAACGGGTGGGCACACCCCCGGAGACCGCCGCGCACACAGGACCGGCCCGCCCCGGGGGGCGCAGAGCACACGGGGTCGGCCCCGCCCCGGGGCATCGCACGGACTCGTAGTCGGCCCCGCCCCGGGGCGTCACGCTGCCCGGGAGGAGCGCAGGCACCACGGGGTCGGCCCCGCCCCTGGGCATCACGCGGACTCGTAGTCGGCCCCGCCCCGGGGGGCATCACGTCGCCCGGGAGGGCAGAGGCCCATGGGCGCGGCCCGCCCCAGGGTCGTCGGCTGGCCGGGAGGGGCTCAGCGCATCACGGGGTCGGCCCCGCCCCGGGGCATCGCACGGACTCGTAGTCGGCCCCGCCCCGGGGGGCATCACCTCGCCCGGGAGGGCAGAGGCCCATGGGCGCGGCCCGCCCCAGGGTCGTCGGCTGGCCGGGAGGGGCTCAGCGCATCACGGGGTCGGCCCCGCCCCGGGGCATCGCACGGACTCGTAGTCGGCCCCGCCCCGGGGGCATCACCTCGCCCGGGAGGGGCGCAGAGCACCACGGGGCCGGGCCACCCCGGGAGCGTGGCCCGGTCGGCTCGCTACGCGAGGAAGTCGTGGGCCAGGGACTCCGCCGCGCGTTCCAGCAGCGGCCCCGCCTGCGCCATCGAGCGCGCCGGGTCCGGCTCCAGCGCCGAGAGCGCGTACGCGCGGCGGATCCCCGCCCGCCCCAGCGCCTCCGCCGGCAGCGCGAGGCGCCCGCACACCGCCACGACCTCGATCCCCCGCGCCCGCGCCGCCGCCGCCACGCCGGCCGGCGCCTTGCCGTGCAGGGTCTGCTCGTCGAGCGAGCCCTCCCCTGTGATCACCAGCGTCGCCCGGTCCAGCGCCGCCTCGAAGCCCAGCACATCGAGCATCACCTCGATCCCGGGCCGGAAGCGCGCGCCCAGCGCGACGAGCGCCCCGTAGCCGATGCCGCCCGCCGCGCCCGCCCCGGGCGCGTCCGCGGGCTCGGGCCCCAGCAGTGACGCGTAGTGCGCCAGCGCCTCGTCCAGCACCGCCACGTCGTCCTCGCTCGCGCCCTTCTGCGGCCCGTAGACCGCCGGCGCGCCCTTCGGTCCGGTGAGCGGGTTGTCGACATCGCTGGCGAGCACCAGGTCCACGTCACGGAAGCGCGCGTCGATCCCGGAGAGGTCCGCCGTGGCCAGCTCGCGCAGCCCGCCGCCGCCCGGCGGCACCGGCTCCCCGTCCGCGTCCAGCAGCCGCGCGCCCAGCGCCGCGAGCATCCCCGCGCCGCCGTCGTTGGTCGCGCTGCCCCCGACGCCGAAGACGATCGTGCGCGCGCCCGCGTCCAGCGCCGCGCGCAGCAGCTCCCCGGTGCCGTACGTCGTGGCCGTCAGCGGGGCGAACACGCCGTCCGGCAGACGCTGGAGCCCGGACGCCTCGGCCATCTCCACGACCGCCGTGCCGTCCCGCAGGGCGTACGCCGCGGTGACGGGCTCGCCCAGCGGCCCCCGCACCCGCAGCTCGCGCCGCTCGAAGCCCGCGGCGACCGCCGCCGCGACCGTGCCGTCGCCGCCGTCGGCGACGGGCAGGGTGTCGACCTCCAGACCGGGGACGACCCGCCGGAGCCCGGCCGTGACCCGCTCGGCGACCTCCACGGCCGTGAGCGAGCCCTTGAACTTGTCTGCCGCCACGAGCACCCGCGCCGGCTGAGTAACTGCGCCGTCCGTCACCTTGCATCCCTTGCTATCGAACAGGCAGTCGCGCCGCCCCCGACCCTATCCGCACCCCCCGAGGCGCGGCCACCCCGCGTTCGCACAGCTCCCGCGCCCGCCGCCCGGCGATTCCGCCGACTCCGCACGCCTCTCCTCGCACGCCACGCCGAGGCGCGCGGGCACTCCGTCCAACCGAATCCACTGACGGACCATCAGCTCATCGGTCCGTCGGCAGGGCGGTCCGCCCGACTCCCGTGTCCCCTCGGAGGCCCCATGCACAGACACGCGCGCCGGCTCCCCGCGGCGGCGGCGACGGCCCTGGCAGCCGCCCTCCTGGCCCTGACGGCGGCGGCCGGCGCCCGCGCGGCCCCCGCGTCCGACCCCGGCCCCACCACCGCCACCACCACCTCCGCCGCCGCCGAGCCACCGCTCCCCGCCGTGATCGACGGCGGTGCCTGGCGCTCCGGGCACCTCCAGGGCACCGCCGTGGACCGGGACGGTGGCTTCGTCTACTTCTCGTTCACGAACATGCTGGTCAAGACCGATCTCGACGGCCGGGTCCTCGGCTCGGTCACCGGCTTCACCGGCCACCTGGGCGATGTGGACGTCAACCCCGACGACGGCCGGGTCTACGGCTCGCTGGAGTACAAGTCCGCGAACGCCTTCCACATCGCGATCGTGGACGGCGCCCGGATCGACCGGCTGGGCCTGGACGCCGGGACGAGCGGTGTGGTGACCACGGTCCACCTCCAGGAGGTCGCCGAGGACTACACCGCCGACATGGACGGCGACGGCGTCTTCGACGGCAACACCGCCCGGACCGCCGACCACCGCTACGGGTGCAGCGGTATCGACGGCCTCGCCCTCGGCCCCGCGTTCGGCCGCCGGGACGGGCCGCTCCGCCTGACCGTCGCGTACGGCGTCTACGCCAACGCCGACCGCCGGGACAACGACCACCAGGTGCTCCTCCAGTACGACATCGGCGCCTGGCGCGCCCTGGAGCGCCCGCCGCCGGAGTCCGCCCCGCACCTGAGCGGCCCGGAGGAGCCGGACGGGAAGTTCTTCGTGTACACGGGCAACACCACTTACGGGGTGCAGAACCTGGAGTACGACGCGCACCGCGGCGACTGGCTGATGGCCGTCTACAAGGGCACCAAGCCCGCCTTCCCCAACCATTCGCTGTACGTGGTGGACGGCACCGCCCCGCCCGTCCGGGGCCCCCTCCGGGGTCAGCCGCGCCCGGAGACGGGCCTGCTGCTGCCGCTGCGCACCGAGGGGCTGCACCACGAGGCGACGGGGGTGTACGGCTGGGAGTCCCCCGGCCAGTACGGGCTGACCTCCCTCGACGACGGCCGCTTCTATCTGGCGGAGGCGTCGAAGACGGACGACGGCGGGGTGCTGAAGGAGAGCGGCCGGACGGTCCTGCACCGCTGGACGGGCACGGTCCCGACCCCGTTCGCCCGCGTCACCGGGCCCTGAGACCGGACGCACCGGAGCAGGGGCCGGGCGGGCCGGGGCGGGCGGAAACCGCTCGCCCCGGCCCGTCCGCGCTGCGTACGCTCGGCGGTATGACTCTCGTCGCGATCCTCAGCGGCGCCGGTGTGTCCACCGACTCCGGCATCCCCGACTACCGCGGCCCGAACGGCCTGTGGCGGCGCGATCCGGAGGCGGAGAAGCTCGTCACCTACGACTGCTACATGTCCGATCCGGACATCCGGCGCCGGTCCTGGCAGATGCGCCGGACCAGCGCCACCTGGAACGCCGAACCGAACGCGGCGCACCGGGCCGTCGCGGAGCTGGACCGGCGCCCGGGTGTCGCGGTCCGGGTGATCACCCAGAACGTGGACGGGCTGCACCAGCTCGGCGGTATGCCCGCCCGCAAGGTCCTCGAACTGCACGGCACCGCGCGGACGGTGGTGTGCACCCGCTGCCACGCCCGCTCCCCCATGGCCGAGGCGCTGGCCCGGGTGGAGGCCGGCGAGGACGATCCGGCGTGCCTGGCCTGCGGCGGCATCCTGAAGTCGGCGACGGTCATGTTCGGCGAGCGTCTGGACCCGGTGGTGCTGGGCGAGGCGATGGGTGTGGCGAAGGCGTGCGAGGTGTTCGTCGCCGTGGGCACGACCCTCCAGGTGCAGCCCGCCGCCTCCCTCGCGGGGATCGCGGCCGAGCACGGCGCCCGTCTCCTGGTGGTGAACGCGGAACCGACGCCGTACGACGAACTCGCGGACGAGGTGGTCCGCGAGCCCATCGGCACCGCCCTGCCGGCCGTGCTGGACCGGCTGGCCGGCGCCGCCTGAGCGCGGCTCAGAACAGGGCCTCCGGCGCGGCGTCCCCGTCGCCGTGCCCGCTCTCGAAGGCGAGCAGCCGCTGCTTGCGGTCGAGGCCGCCGCCGTAGCCGACCAGGCTGCCGGTGGAGCCGACCACCCGGTGGCAGGGGACGACGATGCCCACGGGATTCTTCCCGTTGGCGAGGCCGACGGCGCGGGACGCGCCCCGGTTGCCGAGGAGTTCGGCGAGTTCGCCGTAGGTGCGGGTCTCGCCGTAGGGGATGCGGAGGAGTTCCGTCCAGACGCGGCGCTGGAACGGGGTGCCCGCGAGGTGGAGCGGGAGGTCGAAGGCGGTGAGGTCGCGGGCGAAGTAGGCGTCGAGCTGCCGGACGGTCTCCGCGAACGGCCGGGCGTCCGGGTCGTCGCGGTCGCCGAAGGTCTCCTCGGCGGGCCGGTGGCGCTGCTCCGTCATATAGAGGCCGCTCAGGAACCCGTCCGTGGCGACGAGGGTGAGGGGGCCGTAGGGGCTGTCGACGACGGCGTGCCGCCGGGTGCCCGGGGTCGCGGTGGTGGTCGCGGTGGGGTTCATGCCGGGGTCCTCACGTGGGCAGGTGGTTGATGGGGTGGTCGTCGGTGGCCCAGAGGTACTGGACCGCGTAGGACCGCCAGGGCCGCCAGGCCGCGGCGCGGGCGGTGAGCGCGGCGGGGGTGGACGGGAGGTCCAGAGCCCCGGCGGCGCGGCGGATGCCGAGGTCGGTGGGGAGGAAGGCGTCGGGGTCGCCGAGGGCGCGCATGGCGATGACCTCGGTGGTCCAGGGGCCGAAGCCGGGCAGCTCGCCGAGGACCGCGCGGGCCCGGTCCCAGTCGCTGCCGGGGTCCAGGAGCAGGGAGCCCTCGGCCAGCGCGGCGACCAGCCGGGTCAGGGTGGTGCGGCGGCTGCGGGGCAGGGCCAGGGTCTCCGGGTCCAGGGCGGCCAGGGCCCCGGGCGCGGGGAAGAGGTGGGTCAGGCCGCCTTCGGGGTCGTCCACCGGGGTGCCGTGGGCGGTGACGAGCCGGGCCGCGTGGGTGCGGGCGGCGGCGGTGGAGACCTGCTGGCCGAGGACCGCGCGGACGGCGAACTCGGCGGCGTCCACGGTGCGCGGCACCCGCCGCCCGGGGGCCTTGTCGACCAGGGGCGCGAGGTGCGGGTCGGCGCGGAGCTGGTCGTCGACGGCGACGGGGTCGGCGTCGAGGTCCAGCAGCCACCGGCAGCGGCTGATGGCGATGGTGAGGTCGCGCAGGTCGGTGAGGAAGAGCCGGCAGGCGATGTGGTCGGGCCGGGGGGCGAGGGAGACGATGCCGTGGCCGTAGGGCAGGGCGAGGGTCCGCCGGTACGCTCCGTCCCGCCACTCCTCGACCCCGGGGACGGCGGTGGCCGCGAGGTGGCCGAAGAGGTTGCCGGGCTCCAGCGGGGCCCGGTACGGGAGCCGCAGGACCGTGACGCCGGGGCTCGGGGAGGCGGCGGTGCGCGGGGAGCGGGCCGCGCGGGCGCGCAGCTCGCCCGGGGGCAGGGCGAAGACCTCGCGCACGGTCTCGTTGAAGGTGCGCACGGAGGAGAACCCGGCGGCGAAGGCGATGTCGGCCATCGGCAGGGTGGTGGTCTCGATCAGCAGCCGCGCGGTCTGGGCGCGCTGGGCGCGGGCCAGGGCGAGGGGTCCGGCGCCGAGTTCGGCGAGGAGCTGGCGTTCGATCTGGCGGGTCGAGTAGCCGAGGCGGGCGGCGAGGCCGGGGACGCCTTCGCGGTCGACGACGCCGTCGCCGATGAGGCGCATGGCGCGGGCCACCGAGTCGGCGCGGGTGTTCCACGCCGGGGAGCCGGGGGTGGTGTCGGGGCGGCAGCGCTTGCAGGCCCGGAACCCGGCCTGCTGGCAGGCGGCCGCGCTCGGGTAGAAGGTCATGTTCTCGGCCTTCGGCGGCACGGCCGGGCAGCTGGGGCGGCAGTAGATGCGGGTGGTCAGCACGGCGGTGAAGAACCAGCCGTCGAACCGCGCGTCCTTGGAGCGGACGGCGCGGACACAGCGCTCGGTGTCGGTGTGCATGCCTCCAGGATGGTGCACCGGACCGGGTGGGTCTGGCGGAAATCCGACAGGGATGTTCCGCTGCCTGGGGCCGGGCGCACCACGGCCGTGGCGGGTCAGCCCGCCGCGGTGATGGTGACCTTGACGTGCTTCATCAGCGGCTGGTCGCTCTGGGTGCTGTAGTCGCCGATCGCGCAGAGCACGTTCATCTCCGGCATGTACCCGGCCGCGCAGCCGCGCGGGATGTCGTACGGGATCACGAGGAACCCGTTCAGACGGCGCCGGCTGCCGTCCTTGGCGGTGCTGGTGATGTCAACGGGATCGAGTGCGGAGAGCCCGCGTTCGCGCATGTCGTCCTTGTTCATGAAGACGAGGGTGCGCAGGTTCTCGACCCCGCGGTAGCGGTCGTTGTCGGAGTAGATGGTGGTGTTCCACTGGTCGTGCGAGCGCATGGTGCCGAGCGCCAGGGTGCCGGGCTCGGGCACCACGTCGGGCAGCGGCGCCGCGGAGAAGTCGGCGCTGCCGGACGGGGTGTGGAAGACCAGCTCCCGGGCGGGCTGCCTGATCCGGAAGCCGAGCGGCAGGCGCACCCGCCGGTTGAAGTCCTCGAACCCGTCGAGGGCCTTGGCCATGGTGTCGCGGATGCGGTCGTAGTCCTCGACGTACCACTCCCAGGGCGTGGCGCTGTCCGGGAGGGCGGCGCGGGCGATTCCGGCGATGATCGCCGGTTCGGAGAGCAGGTGCGGGGAGGCGGGGCGCTTCATGCCGACGGAGAGGTGGACCATGCTCATCGAGTCCTCGACCGAGGTGCTCTGCAGGCCGTGGCGCTGCTGGTCCTTCTCGGTGCGGCCCAGGCACGGCAGGATCAGCGCCTGCCGGCCGTGGACGAGGTGGCTCCGGTTGAGCTTGGTGCTCACCTGGACGGTCAGCTCGCAGTTGCGCAGCGCCTCGCAGGTGAAGGGGGTGTCGGGCGCGGCGAGGGCGAAGTTGCCGCCCATGCCGACGAACACCTTCACGTCCCCGGCGTGCATCGCGTACACGGTGCCGACGGTGTCCAGGCCGTGCTCCCGGGGCGGGTCGATGCCGCAGACCTCGGCGAGGCGGTCCAGGAACTCGGGGGTGGGCCGGTGGTCGACGCCGCAGGTCCGGTTGCCCTGGACGTTGCTGTGCCCGCGTACGGGGGACGGTCCGGCGCCCTCCCGGCCGAGGTTGCCGCGCAGCAGCAGGAGGTTGACGATCTCCCGGACGGTGTCGACGCCGTGCTCGTGCTGGCTGACGCCCAGGCACCAGCTGATGATGCTGCGGTCGGCCTCGCGGTAGACGCGCGCCGCGTCGAGGATGCCGTCCCGGCCGATGCCGGACTGGCGCTCGATCTCCTCCCAGGGGGTGGCCTCGCACACGGCCCGGTACTCCTCGAACCCGGCGGTGTGCCGTTCGATGAACTCCTGGTCCAGCGCCTTGGGGTCGGTGGCGGACTGCTCCAGGACGGCCTTGGCGATACCGCGCAGCAGCGCCATGTCGCCGCCGATGCGCACCTGGAGGTTGAGGTTGGTGGTCGGGGTGCTGTGGAAGGTGGCCATGTCCAGGAAGTCGTGCGGCACGATGGTGCGCGTCGCGGCCGCCTCGACCAGCGGGTTGATGTGCACGATCCGGGCGCCGCGCCGGTGCGCCTCGGCGAGGGCGGTGAGCATCCGGGGGGCGTTGGAGGCCGCGTTGACGCCGATGATGAACAGGGCGTCGGTGGTCTCCCAGTCCTCCAGGTCGACGGTCCCCTTCCCCGTGCCCAGGGACGCCTGGAGGGCGCGGCCGCTGGCCTCGTGGCACATGTTGGAGCAGTCGGGCAGGTTGTTGGTGCCCAGTTCGCGGGCCATCAACTGGTAGAGGAAGGTGGCCTCGTTGCCCAGCCGGCCGGAGGTGTAGTACGACGCCTGGTGCGGGCTGTCCAGTTCGCGCAGGGTCCGCCCGGCGAGTGCGAAGGCGTCCTTCCAGCTGATCGGGACGTAGTGGTCCGAGGCGGCGTCGTAGACCATCGGCTCGGTCAGCCGGCCCTGGTCCTCCAGGTCGAAGTCGGTCCAGCCGGACAGTTCCGTCACCGAGTGGGCGGCGAAGAACTCGCGGCCGACCCGCTTGCGGGTCATCTCCCAGGTGACGTGCTTGATGCCGTTCTCACAGATGTCCAGATGGAGGCCCTTGGTGTCGTCGGGCCAGGCGCACCCGGGACAGTCGAACCCGGTGTTCTCGTGGTTCATCTTCATGATCGCCCGGGGCCCGTCCACGAGCGCCCGCTCGCGCACCAGGACCTGGCCGACGCTCCTGGCCGCGCCCCAGCCGGCGGCGGGGTGGTGGTAGGGGTGGACGTGCGGCTGCCCCTCGGGCTCGGGGCCCACCCGGGGCTCCAGCCCGTCGTCACCGTTCTGGGAGGCGTTCACGGCTCTCATCCTCTCGCCGCCGGATGCGCGCCGCCGGGCCGGTGGGCCGGGCGGCGCGCACGGGCGGGCTCAGCGCTCGTAGCGGGTGGGCGGGAACGCGTCCCGCTCCCTGCGGGTGACTCCGGTGGCCATGTCGCCTGCCTGCACCTGCCGTTCGACCTCGGCCCGTGCGTCGCGGTACACGGTGTCGGGGTCCTCCGGCGCGTCGGCGGGCAGGCCCATCTCCCGCCGGTCCCGGAGCGTCCGCCGCTCCAGCTCGTCTTCGTCGGGCCGCCGAGGCATGCCCCGGCCGTGACCGCCCAGCGGGTCGCCCTCGACCGCGCGGTTGGGCTTGTGGTGGTGCGCCATGCGTACCGCTCTCCTCGCGTAGGCGCCCGGGCGCGTCGCCGGCTCCGGGCGCGGCTGTGGTGTCAGGAACCCTCCGGCTTCTCGTCCGTCGTGTCCCCCGCCGCCTCGGCCGCCGGTGCCGGCTCCGCCTCCGCCGCCTCGGACTCCGACGTGGACTCCGACTCGGGTTCGGGTTCGGACTCGCCCCCCGGGCGGACCGTGCAGTGCAGCGAGTCGTCCTTCACATCGGCGACGATCGTGTCGCCGGGCTCCGCCTCGCCGCCGAGCAGCAGGGAGGCGATGCGGTTGTCCAGTTCGCTCTGGATGGTGCGCCGCAGCGGGCGGGCGCCGAACTCGGGCTGGTGGCCGTGGGCGATCAGCAGCTTCTTCGCCGCGTCCGTCACCTCCAGCTTCATGCCCTGGGCGTGCACCCGGTGCTTGCTGCGGTCCAGCAGATGGTCCACGATCTGGCCGAGGTCCTCCTCGGTGAGGCCGTGGAAGATGATGATGTCGTCGATGCGGTTGAGGAACTCGGGCAGGAACCGGGCCCGCAGGTCCTCCATCAACTCGTCCTTGAGGTCGGTCACTTCGCCCTTGTGGTCCAGGATCCGGTGGGCGCCGATATTGGACGTCATGATGACCACGCAGTGCCGGAAGTCGACCGTGCGGCCCTGGCCGTCGGTGAGCCGGCCGTCGTCCAGGATCTGGAGCAGGGTGTTGAAGACGTCGGGGTGCGCCTTCTCCACCTCGTCGAAGAGGACCACGCTGTACGGGTGCCGGCGGACCTTCTCGGTGAGCTGGCCGGCCTCCTCGTAGCCGACGTATCCCGGAGGGGCGCCGACGAGCCGGGCGACGGTGTGCTTCTCCTGGAACTCGCTCATGTCGAACCGGACCATCCGGTCCTCGTCGCCGAACAGCAGCTCGGCCAGCGTCTTGGCGAGTTCGGTCTTGCCCACACCCGTCGGGCCGAGGAAGAGGAAGGAGCCGACCGGCCGGTTCGGGTCGCCCATCCCGGCCCGGTTGCGGCGCACCGCCTGCGAGACGGCGGTGACCGCCTCGTCCTGGCCGACGATCCGGGCGTGCATCTCCTCTTCCAGGTGGAGCAGCTTCTCCTTCTCGCTCGCGGTGAGCTGGGAGACCGGGATGCCGGTACGCCGGGAGACCACGTCCGCGATATCGGCGGCGGTGACGGAGACGACGCCCTCGCGCCGCTCCTCGATGCCCGCGAGTTCGCCCTCCGCCTCGGCGATCTGCTTCTTCAGCTGGGCCGCCCGGTCGAAGTCCTCCGAGGCGACGGCCTGGTCCTGCTCGCGCCGGAGTTTGGCGATCCGGTCCTCGCGGCTGACGACCTCGGTGGAACGCCCGGCGCTGCGCAGCCGGACCCGCGCCCCGGCCTGGTCCATCACGTCGATGGCCTTGTCGGGCAGGAAGCGGTCCCCGATGTAGCGGTCGGAGAGCTCGGCCGCCGCGGTGAGCGCCCCGTCGGCGAACCGGACCTGGTGGTGGGCCTCGTAGGCGTCGCGGAGCCCTTCCAGGATCTGCACGGTCTCCTCGACGGTGGGTTCCGGCACCAGTACGGGCTGGAAGCGCCGTTCGAGGGCGGCGTCCTTCTCGACGTGCTTGCGGTACTCGTCGATGGTGGTCGCGCCGACCACATGGAGTTCACCGCGCGCGAGGGCGGGCTTGAGCATATTGCCCGCGTCCATCGAGCCCTCACCGGTGGCGCCCGCGCCGACGACGGTGTGCAGCTCGTCGATGAAGAGGATGATCTCGCCCTCGGACTTCTGGACGTCCTCGATGACCTTCTTCAGGCGCTCCTCGAACTGCCCCCGGTACTGCGCGCCCGCGACCATCCCGGAGAGGTCGAGGGAGATCACCCGCTTGCCCTTCAGGGTGTCGGGGACCTCGCCGGAGACGATGCGCTGCGCCAGCCCTTCCACGATCGCGGTCTTGCCGACGCCCGGCTCACCGATGAGCACCGGGTTGTTCTTGGAGCGCCGGGAGAGGATCTCGACGGTCTGCTCGATCTCCTCGGCCCGCCCCACCACCGGGTCGAGCTTGCCGGCCTTGGCCTCCTCGGTGAGGTCCCGGCCGAACTCGTCGAGGGTGGTCTCGGGCTTGCCGCGTTCACCGGCCGGGCCCTCGCCGCGGGCGGCCCGGTCCGCCATCCGCGCCAGCTTCTCCGGGTCCTGCCCGTCGGCGCTCAGCAGGCGGGCGGCGCCGGAGTCGGCGTTGTCCAGCAGGGCGCCGAGGATGTGCTCCGGGCCGATGTAGGAGACCCCGGCGGCCTGGGAGCGGGTGTACGCGGCGCCGAGGGTGCGCTTGGCCGCGGGGGTGAGCCCGGGTTCCGCGGAGGGTGTCCCCGACTCGCGGGGCAGCACGGCGGCGAGCTGGTCGCCCAGCTCGTCGGGATCGGCCCCGGCCTGGGCCAGCAGCGACCTGGCAGGGTCGACCTTGGTGGCCGCCCACAGCAGATGCTCGGTGTCCAGGTCGGAGGTGCCGTCCTCCAGCGCGCGCCGGGCCGCCAGATTCAGCAGCTCCTGCGAGGACTCGGTCAGCAGCCGTCCGATGGGCACCCGCTGCACGGCCGGCGGGGACGACCCCGGCGACATGCCGAAGAACCTGTTCAGCATGTCGCTGAACGGGTCGGACGAACCGAATCCGAACGAGGACATCGACATGGTGCGCTCCCGGTGGGACGACGGGACCCGGCGCTGGCGGAGGAGATCACTGTCGGGCGAAATTCCGGACGACGGATCCCTACAACTCAAACGCGATGCCGACCGCCCCGCAAGTGGAGCGGAATCCGGCGGACGGCACCGCGATGCGGCATCAACTCGCCTTGTTCACAGGCGTGTTGAGCGGCGGTCTTCGAGCGGACGGCACGGGGATCGCGCACCGTCCCGGACTTCCGGTCACCGTGCGGGACGTGCCGGGCGCAGGGGGTCAGCCCGACCCGTTCCCCGTGCCCGACCCGGTGCCTGCGGGCGGGTCGAGGGCGACCACGGCCTCGTCCGTGTAGACGAGGAAGGTCAGGGTCTGGCGGAAGTAGAGCTCGATGCCGGTCTCGTCGTGCGCGGTGTAGCCGATGGCCAGGTCCTCCCCCAGCCGCAGCTCGTAGTCGCCGCCCCGGGTGGTGAGCAGGAAGGCGCCCTCCACGGCGGGCGCCCAGATCAGCTCCCCGTCCAGCATGCGCCCGAGGTGGGCGGCGATCGGATAGCCGTGGTCGGAGGTCTCGGTGACCGCCGTGTACGCCTCCGCGCCCAGCAGCAGGGAGTACGGCCCCTGGACGCCGGCCAGCCGGATCGTGGTCAGGGCCCGGGCCACGGCGTCCGGGTAGTCCCTGGGCTCGGGCGGGAGGGTCAGGACGGGGTTGGAGGTGCGTTTGCGCAGCCCCGCGATGCCCGCCGCCCCGTAGCCCCGGAACACGGCCCGGTCCTCGGCGAAGGCCATGGCGCGGGCGCCGTCCTTCACCGGCTGCCAGTCGGAGTCCTGGGCGCCGCGGTCGACGTCGTCGACCGCGTCCCGGCTCACCGTGAACGGGACGCGCAGTTCGACCAGGGGCTGGGCGGCGCGCAGCCGGGCCCGGACGCCCGGCGCGGGCGGCTCGATGCCGGTCAGATGGCCGGTGCCGACGGCCGCGAGGCCGGGCCCGTCGGGGCCCGTGACGTCCACGACCCGCCGTCCGGCCAGGTTGCGGCGGAAGGTCCGGCGCGCCTCGTCCTCGATCTCCGCCCAGGCGCGGGGGGTGACCGGAGCCAGCTCGCGGTGCAGGTTGCTCATGCCGGCGGCGGCCGTGGCCTCGTGGCGGATGCCCTCGCCGGTGCTGCCCTCGGGGGTGCTCATGATCGGACTCATGATCGGACTCCTCTGAGGCTGCCGATGCCGAGGGAGCCGTCCGCCGCCGCCCCCGCCGCGCCGGCGGGCGGGTCGGGGAGGTCGTCGAGGAAGGTCACGGTCGGCACATGGAAGAGACAGCCGGTGATCGCCGTCGAGAAGTCGAGGATGCGGTCGTGCGGCGCGGCCGGGCCGTCGCCGAGGAACATATTGCGCAGCATCTGCTCGGTCACGTCGGGGGTGCGCGCGTAGCCGATGAAATAGGTGCCGAACTCGCCGTCCCCGACGCTGCCGAAGGGCATGTTCTCCCGCACGATCTTGCGTTCGTTGCCGTCCTCGTCGGTGACGGTGTTCAGCGCGACATGGGAGTCCGGCGGCTTGACGTCGTCGGGGAGTTCCACGTTGGCGAGCTTGGTGCGCCCGATGACCAGCTCCTGCTCCTCCGCCGACAGGGCCTGCCAGGCGGCCATGTCGTGCAGGTACTTCTGCACGATCACATAACTGCCGCCGGTGAAGTCGGGGTCCTCGTCGCCGATGAACACGGAGTCGTCGGCGAGCCGGCCCTCCGGGTTCTCGGTGCCGTCGACGAAGCCGAGCAGATCGCGCTCGTCGAAGTAGCGGAAACCGTGCACCTCGTCCACGACCATGGCCGCCCCGCGCAGCCGCTCGGTGATCAGCCGGGCCAGCTCGAAGCAGAGGTCCATACTGCGGGCGCGGAGGTGGAACAGCAGGTCACCGGGGGTGGCGGGGGCCCGGTGGCGGGCCCCGGCGAGGGGCACGAAGGGGTGCAGCCCCTGCGGGCGGGGCCCGCTGAAGAGCCGGTCCCAGGCGGCGGAGCCGATGCCGACGATGCAGTCGAGCCTGCCGTCGGGTGCGCGGAAGGCGACCGTGCGCCGCAGGCCCGCCACATCCTGCAACAGCTCGCGGACCGGGGCCTCACCGCCGGGGGCGACGGTGGCGACGAGAAAGACGGTCGCCCCGGCGGGCGGGGCGATCACGGGCTGCGGCTCGGGCACCAGCCGGCCTCCTCCTGGTCGGGGTGTGCTGCCGGGTCGGGGCGCTGCGGGACCGGTCGTTGTCACGGGACCGGTCGTCGTTCCATCCTGCGCCGGGTCGGGACGATCCGCGCGGGCACGGCGCCGACCTGCGCCGGACCCCTGCGGACGGGCTCAGCCGGAGACGATGCCGACGACGAGGTTGATCGCGGTCGCGAGGATGCCGGTGCCGAAGACGTAGGACACCAGGGAGTGCCGCAGCACGATCGAGCGGATCTCCGAGCTGGAGACGTCGGTGTCGGAGACCTGGTAGGTCATGCCGAGGTTGTAGCTGAAGTAGAAGAAGTCCCGGTACGCCGGCGGGTCCTTCGAGTTGAAGTCGATCCCGCCGCCGGAGGCGTAGTACACGTACGCGTACCGCGTGGCGTACATCAGGTGCAGCGCCGACCAGGCCATGAACACACCGCAGAGCGCGGCGGCCGCGGCGGCGTGGCCGTCGTCGGACTGCCCGCGCAGCAGCAGGAGCACGATGGCGACCAGTCCGCACAGCGCGACCGAGACGACCACGAGTTCCTCGGTGACGGGCTTGAAGTCCTCGCGGCGCGCGTTGCGGTGGGTCTCCGTCGCGTCCATGGGCCACAGGACGGCCCAGCCGGCGAGGACGAAGACCAGTTCGGTGACGGCGATCCCGGCCAGCACCCCGAGGCCCACGTCGGCGGCGAAGCCGACGCCCACTCCGGCGGCGGCACCGAGGACCACGGCTCCGGAGAGCCGGGGAACGGCGTTGAGCGGCCAGATGCTCATGCCCAACCACGGTAGTCGCGCCGCCGCCGACCGGCCCGGCGAGGCGGGTGCCCCTGCGGGGCGGGGTCGCGCGGGGCCCGGGCCCGGCGTTCCGCGTCCCGCCCTGCGCACCCCGGTCCCGCCCTGCGCACCCCGCCCTGCGCCCCGCCCTCGTCCCGTCCGCGTCCCCGTCAGGCGTCGGTCCGGGCCGCGAACGCCTCGTACGCGGCCTCGTCGAAGAGCACGAACCGGACCTCCGCCACGTCCGTGTCCGCCTCCCGGACCGTGGTCACGGCGATCCGCGCCGCGTCGTCCATCGGCCAGCCGTAGATCCCGGCGGAGATCGCCGGGAACGCGACCGTCCGCGCGCCGAGTTCGTCGGCGACGCGCAGGGACTCGCGGTAGCAGGAGGCCAGCAGCTCGGAGCGGTCCTCGGAGGCGGAGTGGACCGGGCCGACCGTGTGGATGACATGGCCGGCCCTCAGCCGGCCCGCCGTCGTGGCGACGGCCCGCCCCGTCGGCAGCCCCTTGCCGTAGTGCCCGGCCCGCAGCTCCCGGCAGGCGGCCAGGATCTCCGGGCCGCCTCTGCGGTGGATGGCGCCGTCGACCCCGCCGCCGCCCAGCAGGGAGGAGTTGGCCGCGTTGACGACGGCGTCGGCGTCCTGGTCGGTGATGTCGCCCCGCACCAGGGTGATCGTCGGTGTGCTCATCCCTCCATCATGCGCGCCGCAACGCGCCCGGGGCGCGCGCCGCCCTGCCCACCGTCCCGCCCGTCGTCACCGCCCTTGCGTACGCAGGGCGCGCCACACCGCCTTCGCCGCGTGGTGGCCGGACATGCCGTGCACGCCGGGGCCGGGCGGGGTGGCGGAGGAGCAGAGGAACACCGCCGGGTGGGCCGTCGCGTACGGGACGCGGGCGAGGCGCGGCCGCAGCACGGTCTGCAGCCCGGCGAAGGCCCCGCAGGCGATGTCGCCGCCCACGTAGTTGGCGTTCCGCGCGGCGAGCTGCGGCGGTCCGGCGACGGCACGGGCCAGCACCAGATCCCGGAACCCGGGTGCGAAGCGCTCGATCTGACGCTCGATCACCTCCGTGGCGTCCCCCTCCCAGCCGGCCGGCACATGCCCGTACGCCCACAGGACGTGCTTGCCCTCGGGGGCGCGCGTCGGGTCGATCAGGCTGGGCTGGGCGGTGATCAGGAACGGCACGCTCGGGTCGCGGCCCTCGACGGCGGCGCGCAGGGCGGCGTCGATCTCGCCGGCCGTGGGGCCGATGTGCACGGTGCCGGCGGCCCGGGCCTCCTTCGCCGTCCACGGCACCGGTCCGGACAGGGCGTAGTCGACCTTGAACGCGGCGGCCCCGTACCGGTAGCGCCAGTACGCCTGGCCGAGACCGGCGATCCGGGCGAGGGCGGTGGGCGAGGTGTCGAAGACGTACGCCCGGGCCGGCGGCAGCTCGTCCAGCCGCCGCACCTCGACGCCGGTGTGGATCGTGCCGCCCAGCTCGCGGACGTACCCGGCCAGCGCGTCGGAGATCGCCTGCGAACCGCCGCGCGGCACGGGCCAGCCGACCTCGTGCGCGGCGAGGGCGAACATCAGCGCGATGCCGCCCGTGGCGACGCCGCTGGTGGGCGCGATGGCGTGGGCGGCCAGCCCGGCGAGGAGCGCCCGGCCCTTCTCGCCCCGGAAGCGGCGCGCCAGCCAGGACGCGGGCCGGATCGCGTCCAGCCCGAAGCGGGCGAAGCGGTACGGGTCGCGGGGCAGTCCGTCCCACGGGGTGCGCAGGAAGTCGGCGGCGAGGGTGTCCCAGTGGCCCGCGTACGGCGCGAGGAGCCGGCGGTACGCGCCCGCGTCGGCGGCGCCGAGGGACATCGCCGTCTCGCCGATGGAGCGGGCGAGGACGGCGGCGGTGCCGTTCGGGAAGGGGTGCGCGAGGGGCAGTTCGGGGTGGATCCACTCCAGGCCGTGCTGGGCGAGCGGCATCCGCGCGAAGGCCGGGGAGCCGATGCCGAGCGGGTGGACGGCGGAGCAGGGGTCGTGGCGGAAGCCGGGGAGGGTCAGCTCCTCGGTCCGCGCGCCGCCGCCGACCGTGTCCAGCGCCTCGAACACGGCGACGGAGAAGCCCCGGCGGGCCAGTTCGGCCGCGGCCGTCAGGCCGTTGGGGCCCGCCCCCACGACGACGGCATCGAGCATCGACGGCACCTTCGGACTCCTTTGTCAGCCGACGGCCAGGACCACCCAGGATATTCGGCACCACCGACAGCCCGGCCCCGGGTACGGCGCGGGCCCGGGGCGCGTCAGGCCAGGAGGGACCGGACGCGGCGCGCCGTCGCCTCGTCGCGGGCGGCGGTGAACGGCAGCGTGTTCCCGCCCGCGACGCGGAACGGCGTGCCCGCCACCGTCACCTGGCAGCCGCCCGCCTCGGTGACGAGCAGCAGCCCGGCCGCGTGGTCCCAGGCGTACTCCCAGCTGAACGCCGTCGCGTCCAGCTCACCGCGCGCCACGCGCAGGTACTCCAGACCGGCCGAGCCGCACGGCCGGGTCTCGACGCCGTCCGTCGCGAGGCCGAGCAGCAGGCGCTTCTCCTCGGGCGAGGAGAAGTCGGGGTGCGACATCGCGATCCGCAGCGGCGCGCCCGGCTCCGGTGAACCGGCATGCAGGGGCGCCCCGTTCAGCCGCGCGCCCTCGCCACGCACGGCGACGGCCATCTCGTCGGCGACGGGCGCGTACGTCCAGGAGGCGAGGAGTTCGCCGTGGTGCGCGAGCGCGACGAGGGTGCAGAAGCCGTCGTCACCGCGCACGAACTCCCGGGTGCCGTCGACCGGATCGACGATCCACACGGGCGCCTCCCCGCGCAGCGCGTCGTACACGGCGGGGTCCGCGTGGACGGACTCCTCCCCCACGACCACCGACCCGGGCAGCAGCGCGGTCAGCGACGCGGTCAGATGCTTCTCGGCGAGCCGGTCCGCGTCGGTCACCAGATCGTGCGGCCCGCGCTTCTCCACGACCTCGTGCGACGCCAGCCGCCGGAACCGCGGCATGACCTCGGCCTCGACCGCGGCCCGCACGGCCTCCTCGACAGCGCCAGCTCCCCCGCCCACAAATCCATCGATCATGCCCCCACCCAACCACGCCCCACCGACACCCCGGCAGTCCCCCCGCCAACGGCGGGTGTGGGGCGGGTGACGGGTGGGGGGCGGGGCGGGGCCCCGCGCGGGCGGGGAGCATGTCGGCCCCGCCGAGGCCGCGAAGGTCTGTGGAGGACCATCCCCGCGCGAGCGGGGAACACACGCGGAAGAGGTTCATCTGCCGCTGGTAGCGGAGACCACCCCCGCGCGAGCGGGGAGCAGACGTGGTGTCCGTACGGCGGCTGCACCGAGCAGGGCCCCGGCAGCCACTCCTCAGCAGCCCCGTCGCATCATCGCTGCTCGGTGCGGCCCGAGACCAGGGGCCACGTCCTGCCGTACCGGGGCCGCCGGCACCCGGGGGTGCCGTCCGGGTGCCGGTAGTCGTCGGGCCGGGCCCCGCTCGCGGAGCCGAGCCGCTCCACCACCACCGCTTCCCCGACGATCGGCTGATCGCAGCGCACGCAGTACCTGGTCCCGGCGCTAGCCATCGGTCCCCACCGCCTGCCCGCCTCGGCCGGTCGGGGCGGCGCGCAGGAACGCCGTCACGACCTCCCGGTAGCCGGTATGGCCCGTCCGACCGGAGTGCTCCAACGCGGCCAGGTCCGGAACCTCCTGGCGCGGGCTGGTCTCCGACTGCCACGAGCACGTCGTGCACTCGATGTGGCGGATCGGCGGGGACGCGCCCTCTTCCCGGTCCGGCCCGAGCGTCCACACGGCGAGCCGGAGAACCGCGCGGCTCACCGCCCCGCCTCCGGCTCCGGCTCCGGCTCCAGAACGCGGTACAGCAGGGGCACGCCGCGCCGTTGCGCGCAGGCGGTGTGTGCGTAGATCGAGTAGCCGTTGCCGTTGGATACGGCGCGCACGCGGATGCAGACGTCCGCGCCGGGCCGCGGGCAGTACGCGCACTCGCGTTCTTGGGTCCGAGCCATCGGGCACCCCTCCGCTCAGTGATCGATTGGTCACTCACTGACGCTAGGGCGGGGTGCCCGACAGCAGGCGCACAGATTGTGCGCCCTCGTTCAGGCGGCCAGGATGCCGAGTTGGACGGCGAGCGCGGACGCCCGGCGCCGCCGGGACGGCGACTTCGCCTCGGCCTCCTCCAGCACGATCCGCTTCGCGTAGCCGTTGTACTTGATCGTCTCGGGAGCTGCGGCGTGCGCCTTCGCGAGGGTGGCCAGCGCGGCATCCGGCTGCCCGTCCAGGTGGTAGGCCCGCGCCTCCTCGATCCGGTGGCGGGCCCGGCGCGGCCGGGAAGGAATCGTGTCCGCGTCCGCGAGGCCGGCCTGGCGCACGGACTCCCCGCCCGCGTGCAACTCGACCGCGACGGTGACCGCGTGCGCACCCATGATGCCGCGCGAGAAGCTGGTGACCGGGTGGAAGTAGTCCGCCGGCAGACGGTCGGCGAGTTCGCGCGCCCGGTCCCAGTGCCGCCACGCCGTCCCGGTCTCACCGCGGCGAGCAGCGGTGTACGCGGCCTCGAAGGTGAGGGCGCCGGTGATGGCAAGGATCTTGTCCGGCGCGTCAGGGAGCATCGGCGTGAGGTAGCGCAGCACGTCGTTGGTGACCGTGTCCGCCGCGTCGAAGTGGCCGGGGCCGGAGTCGCGGTGCGCTTGGGCAGCGAGCCACGCGGCGACGCCGATGGTGTGCGGGTCGGCCGAGTCCTGCGCGGCGACCATGCCGCGCTCGACAACTCGCCAGAGAAGCGACACGTCGCCCTGGTACGCGATGAAGAACTGGGCGAGCGAGTAGACCTCGGACAGGGCGGCTTGCGTGGCACGGCGGTCCGCCGGTGTCTCGGCCTGCACGGCCGCACGCCGGGCGTCCTGGATCAGCCCGGGCAGGAGGGCGCCGATCCGCTCGCGGTGGTCGGGTGCGGAGTGCCGGGCGGACCAGGCGGCCGCGAGGCGCGCGGCAAGGTGCTCGGCGGGTGGCGCCTCCTCCGTGTCGGCGAGCGACCAGGTGTCGATCGCGGCCTTCACGGGGCCGAGCCGGGGGTGCCGCGGTCCAGCGAACAGGCCGACGGGCGGGGAACTCTGATCGCCGGTCAGTTCGCCGAGGTCCCGCACCCGCAGGGCCTCGGCGAGCCGGAGCACGGTATCCAGGCGGGGCACCTTGAGCCGTCCCTCTTCAAGTGCGCGAACCCACGACCCGGACCGGCCCACCAGGCCGCCGAGTTGGTCGCGGGTGTGCCCGCGGCGGGTGCGCAAAATCTTCAGCCTCTGCCCGAACGCCAACTGGTCGGCGTACGGATCCGGGGTAGCATCGACGGACACGGCCTCGCCCCTCTCCTGCACAGCTTCGACACTGTCAGGGTAGGCGGCGGGGCCACTTTGTGTGCCGCCTACGTCACACCGGGACGGTGCCCCGCCCCGCCGCCGAGTCGAGGCCAGGCAGGTCGTGCAGGGCACCGTCGCCAGGCTCTGTCCCCTGTCGCCGGGGGAGCGCGACGGCCCGACGAGGGGCTGTCCTCGCTCGCGGGACCATCCCCGCGCGGGCGGGGAGCACCTGCGGGATTTCGTGGTGCGGGATCTCTTGGATGGACCATCCCCGCGCGGGCGGGGAGCACCGCACGGGGGTACGACACCTCACACACAGTTAGGGACCATCCCCGCGCGGGCGGGGAGCACGTCGGGGGCGTAGAGGCTGCGGCCGCCGGGGTAGGACCATCCCCGCGCGGGCGGGGAGCACACTCGGTGACCTGCGGGGCTGTCACGTGGGAAGCCTGGTTCCGCGCACTTTCACGGAACCCGGCGCAACAGACACACGCAACCCAAGTGACGAACGAACAGAAGCCCGCGCCTCATGAGGACTTATAGGAGCGTCGGCCGTCAGCCTACCCACAGCCACATCCACCCCCGTGCCCCCGCACCAAGAAGCACGACGTCACCGTCCCCGCCACGGCTAGAGTGCCGGTGCGCAGCACGACAACGAGGGGGACCCGGTGGCCGAGGTCAGTATCAAGCTGGACGCCGAGCTGGTGGTGGAGGTGATGGTCCTCGCCGGGATCAATTCGCCGCAGGACGCGGTCGAGGCCGTGGTGCGGGACTACATCGCGCGCGGGCACCGGACCGAGGCGCGGACCGAGCTCAAGGACGGGCGGCCGCGGGAGCGGGATGTCCGGCCCCAGGAGCCGCAGGGCTGAGAGAACGGCGCTCAGGTGCCGTCCGCCGAGAAGTGCTGGTAGTCCGGGGGTGACCAGTGGCCGCCCCACTCCCAGCCCGCGTCCTCGATCGCGCGGGTGACCGCGTCGCCGTCCGTGAGCATGCCCGGGGTGGGCGGATCGCGGTCCAGGGCGGCTTCCGCGTCCGGGGGGTGGACCTCGCCGGAGCGGTCCACGTACGGGTTCTCGCGCGGGTTGATGTCGACCGCGTCGCCGTAGGAGTGGCGCGAGAGGTGCCGGTCGTCACCCGTCACTCGGCGGCAGTTGAACGCGGAGGTGTTGTCGGCCGCCATGGCCCGCGCGTCGCTGCCCCCGTACTCCGCCATCGTCTCCATCCGCCGGATCGGGAAGCGGTCGTCGAAGGCCGCGCCGAAGATGCGCAGCACCGGGCGGACGGCGTCCTCGTGGACGACGAGGTCGCCGCGGTGGACGCGGCCGTCGAAGCCCCAGTGGTTCATCCGGATCAGCCGCAGGTCCTCGGGCGGGACGGGGCAGCCCGGGCGGTGGCTGGCGCCCAGGTCGGCGCGGGTGACGCCGCTGACGGTGGGCGAGAGGGCCGGAGCCGCGGCGGCGGGACGGGGCACCGTCCCGAGGACGAGGCCCAGTGCCAGGCCCAGGACGGGTGCGGCGACGGCGGCCCGCCGTACGGTCCTCACCCGTTCAGCGTAAGGAGCGGCCTCCGGGGCCGCATCAGCAGACGCCGGGGCCGGGCGGCTCGGCCCCCGTCCCCATCGCGCCCCGCGCGAGCAGCAGCAGCGCGTCGACCAGGTCCTCGGCCGGGCCGCCGGTGGCCAGGCGGCGGAGCTGGAGGCCCATGACGAGGGCGACGGTGGCGCCCGCGTGCCGTTCGGCATCCGGGACGCCGAGGCCGGTGAGTATCTGGGCGGCGAGCCGGTCGTACGCGGCGAACGCCTCCGACGCGGCCTCGCGCAGCCGCTCGTCCCGGCCCGCCTGCACGTACAGCTCGAACGGCGCGATGTGCTCGCTGTCGAAGCCGATGCCGCCGGCGACCTCGCCCGCGAGGGCCGCCGCGCCCGCGAGGTCCACGTCGCCCGCGCGGCGGTGGGCATCGGCGAGTTCGGTGAAGCGGCGGGTCTCGTCGCGCACGAAGTGGAGCAGCGCCTCGCGGAGCAGCTCGTGCTGGGTGGCGAAGTGGTACGTGACCGAGCCGAGGGAGACGCCCGCCTCCGCCGCGATCCGCCGGTTGGTCACCGCCGCGACGCCGTCGCTGCCGATGATCCGCAGCACGGCCCCGATGATGCGCTGCCGGGTGGGCGCCGAACGCCCGGACAGGGCAGGCGCGACGGGCACGGTGGGCGAGGCGGGCACAGGGCCGGTGGGCCCGGAACGCCCGGGCACGGGCCGGTCGGTGGCGGAGGGGCCGACGGTGGACATGACCGTCATTCTCCCACCGGCGTGCTCCCCTCCACGACCGGCCCGGACAGGGCGGCCGCCTCCGCCCCCGGCGGACGCCGCTCGTACCACCGCAGTTCCGCCTCCAGTTGGGCCGCCAGCGAGATCAGCCGCTCCTCCGCGCCCTGCGGGCCCAGGAGTTGGGCGCCCACCGGCAGGCCGTCCGAGGTGAGTCCGGCGGGGACGCCGACGCCCGGCCAGCCCAGCACGTTCCACGGCCACGCGTACGGGCAGGCGGCGGCGATGCCGATGTCCGTACGCCCCGAGGACAGCCCGTCGAACGCGCCGATCCGCGGCGGCGGCGCGGCCGTCGTCGGCGTCAGCAGGACGTCGTAGCGGTCGAAGAAGCCGCCGAGGCGGCGGTGCTGGGCGGACTCGCGGGCGCGGGCGGCGCGGACGATCCGGCCGCCGAGGCGGTGTCCGGACCGGGCGGCGGCCCGGGTGCGGGGGTCGAGCAGGGACGGGTCGGGGTGGCGGTCGGCGTACTGGGCGATGCCGTTCGCCGCCCGGGGGAGGAAGCTCAGCCCGATGAGCCCGTACCGGGGGCGGGCCTCCTCGACCTCGTGGCCGAGGCGCGCCAGGGTCTCGGCGAGGGCGGTGACCGCGCGGCGGACCTCGGGGTGCGGGCGGGCCCCGGTCAGGGTGAGCGGCGGGAGCGGCGCGAGGGCGATCCGCAGCCGCCCCGGCTCCCGGCGGGCCGCGGCGGACGCGTCGACGGGCGCGGGCCGGAACCGCTCGCGGGGGTGCGCGCCGGCCGCCGCGTCCAGGAGGAGGGCCGCGTCGGCGACCGTCCGGGCGAGCGGCCCGTTCACGGTCAGGCCCTGGAAGCAGTCGTCGTACGGGTGGACGGAGACCCGCCCGCGCTGCGGCTTGATGCCGACGAGGTGGGTCCAGGCGGCGGGGATGCGGATGGAGCCCGCGCCGTCGGAGCCGAGCGCGGCGGGCACGAGACCGGCGGCGACGGCGGCGGCCGAACCGCCCGAGGAGCCGCCGGGGGTGTGGGCGGGGGACCACGGGTTGCGGGTCGCGCCGAAGGCCGGGCCCTCGGTGAACGGCCACTGGCCCAGTTCGCAGGAGTTGGTCTTGCCGACGATCACGGCCCCGGCGGCGCGCAGCCGGCGGACGGCCTCCCCGTCCTCGGCGGCGGGCGGGATCTCGCCCGCGCAGCCGAAGTACGTGGGGACGCCGGCCACGTCGGTGTCGTCCTTGACCGCGATCGGGACGCCGAGCAGCGGCAGCCGCTCCCCCGCGGCGAGCCGCCGGTCGGCCTCGCGCGCCTCGGCGAGGGCGGCTTCCCCGCGTACGGTCCGGAAGGCGTTGAGGGTGCCCTGGGTCGCCTCGATCCGGGCGAGGGCGCCGGCCACCAGTTCCTCGGACGTGGACGCGCCGGATGTGAGCGCCCTGATGTGCTCGGCCAGCCCGCCGGCCGGAGCTCCGGCACCGGTTGCGTCTGTGGACACGAAGCCCCGCCTCCTCCTTGTTCGTTCGAACGAACAGAACTGGAGAGTAACCAGCGGTACGGGGCCGGGGCAACCGTCCACGCGGGCCGAATCCCCGCGCGGACGGGCTCAGTTGACGGGACCACTCCAAGGGATCAGTCGAGGGGTGACGGGATCAGTCCAAGGGATCAGTCGACGGGCGCTCCGCGCCGGTCGGCACCGCTCAGGCGCATCAGCGCCAGATACAGCAGCAGCGAGGTCGCGAGCCCCACCGCCCAGCCGTAGTCGGCCAGCGGCTTCAGCAGCGGGATCAGCCCGTCCTCGGGGAACGGGCCCTTGCCCGGGGCGGAGTGGGAGCCGCCGACCGCGAGGACACCGCCGACCAGGAAGGCGGTCACGGCGTGCGGGTTCCAGCCGCCCGCGTACCAGTAGGGCCCGCCGGGGGCGTAGAGGGCGGGGAGGTCGAGGACCGTGCGCCGGACCAGCCAGTAGTCGGCGATCAGGATGCCGGCGACGGTGCCGAGCAGACCGCCGACCAGCCCGAGCCAGGTGAAGATGTACAGCTCCGGCGTGGCGGTGAGCTTCCACGGCATGATGACCACGCCGACGACCCCGGTGATCAGCGCCCCGGTCCGGAAGCTGATGAACTTGGGCGCCAGGTTGGCGAGGTCGTACGCGGGTGAGACGACGTTCGCCGCGATGTTCACGGAGATGGTGGCGACGAGCACGGTGACCAGCGCGAACAGCAGGCCGAAGACGTTGTCCGTCTTGGCGGCCAGTTCGACCGGGTCCCAGATGGCCGCGCCGTAGACGGCCTGGGAGCCGGAGGTGACGAACACCGACAGCAGGGCGAAGAGGGTCATCGTGGTCGGCAGGCCGAGGGTCTGGCCCCACACCTGGGCGCGCTGGCCCGCGCCGAAGCGGGTGAAGTCCGGGATGTTCAGGGAGAGGGTGGCCCAGAAGGCGATCATGCCCATGAGGGACGGGAAGAAGACCGGCCAGAAGTCGGCGCCCCAGCCCAGTTCGGACGGCTGGTCCAGCAGCGGCCCGAAGCCGCCCGCCTTGACCGCGATCCACCCCAGCAGCGCGAAGGCGCCGACGAGGACGAAGGGCGCCGCCCAGTTCTCGAACCGGCGCAGGGCCTCCATCCCCCGGTAGATGATGGCCAGTTCGAGGGCCCAGAAGAGGAGGAAGCAGAGCCACAGGGTCCACGGCTGGCCGCCGATCCGGGACGCCTCCGTCCAGCCGCCGAAGATCTTGCCGAGGAGGACGAAGATGCCCTGCCCGCCGATCCAGGTCTGGATGCCGAACCAGGCGCAGGCGACGGCGGCCCGGATCATCGCGGGCAGGTTGGCGCCGCGCAGCCCGAAGGAGGCGCGGGCCAGGACCGGGAACGGGATGCCGTACTTGGGGCCGGCGTGGCCGGTGAGCAGCATCGGCGCGAGGACGATGACGTTCGCCAGGGCGATGGTGAACACCGCCTGCTTCCAGTCCATCCCGAGGGCGACGAGACCGGAGGCGAGCAGCCAGGAGGGGATGTTGTGCGCCATCCCGACCCAGAGGGCGGCGAAGTTGTAGGTGGTCCAGCGGCGGGCGGCGACCGGCACGGGCAGCAGGTCGTCGTTGACGAAGCGGTTGTCGACGGGGAGGGCACCCGGCGGGAGCTCGACGCGTCCCGCCGGGTCGGCTATCGGTTCCTCGGAGGGCGCGGGCGGGACGGTCGCGGTCATGGGGCCTGCCTGTGAGGAGGGGACCGGTGAGGAGGGGGGCCTGTGCGGGCGGCCTGTGCGGAGAGTGGCGGGGCGCGGGTCAGGAGAACGCGGGGATGATCTCCGCGCCGTACGCGTCGATCGTCGCCTCCTTCGCGTCGTGCATGTCGTACACGGCGAACTGGTCCACGCCCAGCTCCCGCAGGGCCGTCAGCTTCTCGATGTGGGCCGCCGGCGGGCCGAGGAGGCAGAAGCGGTCGACGATCTCGTCCGGGACGAAGTCGGTGGACGGGTTCCCGGCGCGGCCGTGGTGGCTGTAGTCGTAGCCGTGCCGCTCCTTGATGTACGCGGTCAGCGCCTCGGGGACCATCGCGGAGTGCTCGCCGTACCGCGAGACCAGGTCGGCGACGTGGTTGCCGACCATCCCGCCGAACCAGCGGCACTGCTCCCGCGCGTGGGCGAGGACCGCGTCCGAGGCGTCCTCGGTCACATAGGCGGGGGCGGCGACGCAGATGGTGACGGCGGCGGGGTCGCGGCCCGCGTCGGCGGCGGCCTGCCGGACGGCCTTGACCATCCACTCGGTGAGGAAGGGGTCGGCGAGCTGGAGGATGAAGCCGTCCGCCTTCTCCCCGGCGAGGGCGAGGGCCTTGGGCCCGTACGCGGCCATCCAGACCGGCAGCTTCCCGTCGCGCACCCAGGGCAGGCGCAGCAGCTGCCCGTCGACCTCGGCCTCCCGGCCCTCGGCGAGGTCGCGGATGACGCCGATCGCCTCGCCGAGCCGGGCGAGGGTGTTGGGTTTGCGCCCGGCGACGCGCATGGCGGAGTCGCCGCGTCCGATGCCGCAGACCGTGCGGTTGCCGTACATCTCGTTGAGGGTGGCGAAGGTGGAGGCGGTCACCTCCCAGGTGCGGGTGCCCGGGTTGGTGACCATCGGCCCGACCACGAGCCCGGTGGTGTGCTCCAGGATGCGGCTGTAGATGACGAACGGCTCCTGCCACAGCACGGCGGAGTCGAAGGTCCAGCCGTAGCGGAAGCCGTTGCGCTCCGCGCGCCGCATCAGCCCGACGACCTCGGAGGCCGGCGGGTCCGTCTGCAGGACGAGTCCGAAGTCCACGCGGTGTCCCTTCAGTTCAGGCCACTGGGGCCGGTGTGGGTCAGCCCAGGTACTGGCAGGTGGAGCGGGGGGTGTAGACACCGTGCCCGGCGCGGCCGGTGTAGGTGCGCCGGTCGATGACGACCTCGCCGCGTGAGAGGACCGTCTCCACCTGGCCGGTGACCTTGCGGCCCTCGTAGGCCGAGTAGTCGACGTTCATGTGGTGGGTCTCGGCGGAGAGGATCTGCTCGGCGTGCGGGTCGTAGATCACCACGTCGGCGTCCGAACCGGGGGCGAGGGTGCCCTTCTTCGGGTAGAGGCCGAACATCCGGGCCGGGGTGGCGCAGGCGATCTCGATCCAGCGGCGGCGGGAGATGTGCCCGTCGACCACGGCCTGGTGGAGGAGGTCCATCCGGTTCTCCACACCGGGCAGACCGTTGGGGATCTTCGAGAAGTCGCCCCGGCCGAGGTCCTTCTGCCCGGTGAAGCAGAAGGGGCAGTGGTCGGTGGAGACCACCTGGAGGTCGTTGGTGCGCAGGCCCCGCCACAGGGCGGCCTGGTGCTTCCGGGGCCGCAGCGGGGTGGAGCAGACGTACTTGGCGCCCTCGAAGTCCGGCTCGGCGAGGTTGTCGGTGGAGAGGAACAGGTACTGGGGGCAGGTCTCGCCGAAGACGGGCAGCCCCTTGTCGCGGGCGGCGGCGAGTTCGGCGACGGCCTCCTCGGCGGAGACGTGCACCACGTACAGCGGGGCCCCGGCGACCCGGGCGAGCTGGATGGCGCGGTGGGTGGCCTCGGCCTCCAGCAGGACCTTGCGGACCTCGCCGTGGTAGCGGGGGTCGGTCTCGCCCCGGGCGAGGGCCTGTTCGACGAGGACGTCGATGGCGATGCCGTTCTCCGCGTGCATCATGATCAGGCCGCCGTTGCCGGCGGAGCGCTGCATGGCGCGCAGGATCTGCCCGTCGTCGCTGTAGAAGACGCCCGGGTAGGCCATGAACAGCTTGAAGCTGGTGACGCCCTCCTCGACCAGGCGGTCCAGCTCCTTGAGCGAGGACTCGTTGACGTCGGCGAGGATCATGTGGAACGCGTAGTCGATGGCGCACTTGCCGTCGGCCTTGGCGTACCAGGCGTCCAGGCCCTCGCGCAGGGAGCGGCCGACGGACTGGACGGCGAAGTCCACGATGGTGGTGGTGCCGCCCCAGGCGGCGGCCCGGGTCCCGGTCTCGAAGGTGTCGGAGGCGAAGGTGCCGCCGAACGGCAGTTCCATGTGGGTGTGCGCGTCGACGCCGCCCGGGATGACGTACTTGCCGGTGGCGTCGATGGTGCGGTCGGCGGTCCAGGACTCGGCGGCGGCGGTGCCGTGGGCGGCGAGCGCGGCGATCCGGCCGTCGTCGATCAGGACGTCGGCGTGGATCTCGTCGGCGGCGGTGACGACGAGACCGCCGCGGATCAGGGTGCGGGTGCTCATGGTCGGTCCCTCACAGGTCCCTCACGTACGGTCGGGTTCTCCGGTCGGTCACAGGCCGCGCAGGGCGCGTTCGAGGACGCCGGCGCCCTCCTCGGCCTCGGCGACGGTCAGGGTGAGCGGCGGGGCGATGCGCAGCACGCTGGTGCTGTGGCCGCCGCCCTTGCCGATGAGCAGCCCGGCCTCCCGGGTCGCCTCCAGGACCTGGGCGGCCGCCTTGGGGTCGGCCTCGTCGGTGCCGGGGCGGACCAGTTCGATGCCGATCATCAGGCCCCGGCCGCGGACCTCGCGGACGGCCGCGACCCCGGCGCCCACCGCGCGCAGCCGCTCCAGCAGCAGCCCGCCGACGCGCCGTGCGTTGCCCTGGAGGTCGTGCTCCAGGACGTAGCCGAGGTTGGCGAGGGAGGCGGCCATGGTGACGGGCGAACCGCCGAAGGTGGAGATGGAGTTGGCGTCCAGGCAGTTCATCACCTCGGCGCGGGCGACGACTCCGCCGACGGACATGCCGTTGCCGATGCCCTTGGCGAAGGTGAGGATGTCCGGCGGGCCGTTCTCGGCGTGTGCCTGCCAGCCCCAGAAGTGGTCGCCGGTGCGGCCCCAGCCGGTCTGCACCTCGTCGGAGATCCACAGCACCCCGTGCCGGTCCAGGACTTCGCGGAAGGCGGCGAACAGGCCGTCCGGCGGGGAGGTGAAGCCGCCGACGCCCTGCACGGGTTCGGCGATCAGCGCGGCGGGCGCGCGGGTGTGGCCGAGCAGGTCCTCCAGGTCGGCGACGCAGGCGGCGGTGAACTCGGCGTCGGACAGGTGCGCGTAGGGGCCGCGGGTGCGGACGCCGCCGTGCACGTACAGGGTCTGGAGCGGGGAGAGGCCGGTCGGGGACCAGGCGCTGTTGCCGGTGATCGAGACGGTGGAGAAGGAGCGCCCGTGGTAGCTGTTGCGCATCGCCAGGATCTGGTGGGAGCGGCGGTACGCGGTGGCCAGCAGCAGGGCGGTGTCGTTGGCCTCGGTGCCGGAGGTGGTGAAGAAGACGCGGGCGTCGGGGATGCCGGAGAGGGCGGCGATCCGCTCGGCGAGTTCGACCATGGGGCGGTCGAGGTAGAGGGTCGAGGAGTGGATGATCCGCCCGGCCTGCTCGGCGACCGCCTTGGTGACTTCGGGGAGGGCGTGGGCGGTCATCGTGGTGAGGATGCCGCCGAAGAAGTCCAGGTAGCGGTTGCCGTCCGCGTCCCAGACATGGCGGCCCTCGCCGTGGGTGAGCTCGATCGGGCGGTCGTAGTAGAGGGCGAGCCAGTCGGGCAGCACGGCCCGGTGGCGGCTGTGGAGGTCGCTCACGGCCGCACCAGCCCCTCGTAGGCGTCGGGGCGGCGGTCCCGGTAGAAGGCCCACTGCTGGCGGACGGTGTCGATGAGGTCGAAGTCCAGGTCGCGGACGAGGAGTTCCTCCGCCTTGTCGCTGGCCGGCTCCCCGACGAACTGGCCGCGCGGGTCCACGAAGTAGCTGGTGCCGTAGAAGTCGTTGTCGCCGTACTCCTCGATGCCGACGCGGTTGATGGCGGCGACGAAGTACTCGTTGGCGACGGCGGCGGCGGGCTGCTCCAGCTGCCAGAGGTAGGAGGAGAGGCCGCGGTGGGTGGCGGAGGGGTTGTAGACCAACTGCGCTCCGCCGAGGCCGAGTTGGCGCCAGCCCTCGGGGAAGTGCCGGTCGTAGCAGATGTAGACGCCGACCTTGCCGACGGCGGTGTCGAAGACCGGCCAGCCGGCGTTGCCCGGGCGGAAGTAGTACTTCTCCCAGAAGCCCTTGACCTGCGGGATGTGGTGCTTGCGGTACTTGCCGAGGTAGCTGCCGTCGGCGTCGATCACGGCGGCGGTGTTGTAGTAGAAGCCGGCGCCCTCGATCTCGAAGACGGGGACCACGATCACCATGCCGGTCTCGCGGGCGAGGTCCTGCATCCGGCGGACGGTGGGCCCGTCCGGGACGGGCTCGGCCCAGCGGTAGTGCTCCGGTTCCTGCACCTGGCAGAAGTACGGGGCGTTGAAGACCTCCTGGAACCCGATCACCTTGGCGCCCTGCCGGGCCGCCTCGCGGGCGTGCTCCTCATGCTTGGCGATCATGGATTCGGTGTCGCCGGTCCAGGTCGCCTGGACGAGGGCGGCGCGTACGACTTGGGCCATGAGCTGCTCCTTCGACGGGACGCCAGAGAGCCTCTACGCACGTAGACGCGATACGCAGATGGAGAACGTAAGCCACGTCACACAGCGGGGCAAGACCATCGTCGTCAACCCGCGGAGTCGATCATGTTTCGCACCCGAGCGGTCGATTTCGGAAGGGTTTCGGGGCGGGACCGGGCGCGGGGGCGGGGCGACGGGGGTGCCGGAGGGGGCCGCCCGGGGCACGGGGCGGCCGGTCGGGTGCGGGTCGCCCGGGTGCGGGCGGGGCGGCCGCGGCCGGTCAGGTGCCGAGGTGACCGGCGACGCGCAGGGCGTGCACCAGGTCGCGTTCCCGGGACGCGGAGACCTCGCGGGCCGCGTCCAGCAGCCGGGGCACCAGCCGCCCGGGGTCCCGTGCGCCGAGCCGGGCCGCGTCCTCCGCGCTGCGGGCGCGGACGTACGCGCCGAGCAGGGCGGCGGCGCGGGACGGGCGGCCGTCGTCGTCCAGGGCGAGGACGGCGTCGGCGATCTCCTCCGCCGGGCGCACCACGCCCTGGTGCAGCAGCTGCCGGGCGTCCTCGGCGCGGCCCGAGGCGTCGAGCAGCTCCGCCGCCGCGGCGAGCCGGGTCGCGGGCTGCGAGGCGACCTCCCAGAGCAGGGTGGACCGGTCGGCGGCGAGCCCGGCGCGGTCCAGCTCGTCCGCGAGCGGCGGCAGCCAGTCCGCGGGGCGGGCGGCGGCCTCGCAGAGCACCACATGCGCCTCACCGCTGAGCCCGGCGGACCGCAGGCTGCGCAGCGCGGCGACGGTCTCCCGGGCGGCCCGCAGCGCGACGTCCGGCGGCTCGGGGCTGGGCGGGGCCTCGACGGGCCCGGCCGCGGCACCGCCGTAGCGCGCGCCCCGGGGCACGTCCCCGGCCTCCGGCACCGGCAGCACGGGCACGCCCAGCACGCCGTCCGCCGCACCCCCGTCGTCCTCCACCCCGGCGAACCGGGCCCCACCACGGCGGCGCCGCTTCTTCGGGGCCGGGGGCGGGGTGGTGTCCGCGACCGCCTTCGCGGTGGGGTCGGGGTGGCCCCCGGCGGTGGGGGACGCGTGGCTCCGCCCGAAGGCGTCCTGCGGCCGGCCGCGCCCGGGGGCGTCCCGTGCGGGGTCGCCACCGGAGACGTCCGGTGCGTAGCCGTACCCGGAGCCGTCCGACGCGTGGCCGCGCGCGGGGTCGGCCGGTGCGGGGTGGCCTGCTCCTCCGGAGCGCGCGTCTCCCGGCATGGCCGGGCCTGCCGGGTCTCCGGTCCAGGCGCCGCCGCCGGGCCGTCCGGCCTGGTCGGACGCCGACGCGGAGCGGGGTTCGTCCCCGGACCGGGCAGGGTACCCCGGGTCCCCGGTCCAGGCGCCGCCGCCGGGGCCGGGCGCGGGCGCGGGGCGGGTGGGGTACCCCGTGGGGGCAACTGGTGAACCGGCGGCGTCCTCCCCCGCCCGGACCCGGTACGGGTCCGGCGCGGCGCCACCCGGCGCGGTGCGCGGGACACGGTGGTCCGGGGCCGGCCCGGGCGGGGCGTCGGTGGCCGGGTCCGGTGGGGTCCAACCGGGCGCGGGCCAGGGGTCGGGGGGCGGGAGCGCGGCCAGGCGGGCGGTGAGTTCCGTGACGCGGGCCATCGCCCGTGCGTGGTCGTCGCGGGTCCAGGCGAGTTCGTTGGTCAGGCGGTCGGCCTCGGGGCCGCGCGGCGGGACCGCCGCGAGGAGGCGCAGGAGTTCCTCCGCGCGCGACTTCGCGTGGATCTCCTCGCGGAGCATCAGTTCCAGCCGCTCCTGGAGGGCGTCCCGGCCGCCCGGCAGCCGGTCGTGCGCGGCGGCGGCCGCCGAGTGCAGGGAGCGGGCACGGGCGGCCTCCCGCTCGGTCCAGACCCCGCCCGCCACCGCCGCGAGGTCGTGGAGCAGGGACTCGACGACGTCCCACGGCGGCACCTCGACGCCGTCGAGACAGGCGCGCATCCCGTCCGGGTCCCGTCTCAGGAAGATCGCGTACCAGCCGTCCGCACGGTCGATCCGGCCGGTCAGTTCCGCGAGGTATCGCGCGAAAACCCCGGTCTCGACCGGGAGTTGCTGCACCGTCATCGCCACCCTGCCAGTTGGGGAGGTTCAACCGGAAGGCATTCGACCGCAGTTGTGTTACGGCGCTGCTACGCACGGTTTTCGGGAGCCGACCGGGGGCGCGCGGCCGGGAAGGTGACCGGAACCCGCCCGTGGAGCCGGAACCCCCCCTCAGAAGGTGACCGCGATCCCCGTGTGCGGGCGCTTCCCCAGCCGGGCGATCGTCGCGGGCCAGTCGACCAGCCAGAACTGCCAGGTGTACTTGCGCGCCAGCAGCTTGCGCACCGCCCGCGTGCCGGCCTCGTCGAGCAGCCGGGCCGTCCCCTCCGCGCTCGGGGCGCCGTCCTCGATCCGGCCCTTGACGTCGCACACGGTGATCTTCACGCGGGGGTCGTTGCGCAGGCGCTTGACCTTCCAGGAGTCGGACCGCGTCCACACGAACAGTTCGCCGCCGTCGACGGCGAACCACACGGGCGTGGCGACCGGCGTCCCGTTCTTGCGGTAGGTGGTGACACTGACGTACCGGGCGCGGGCGAAGGTGTCTGCACTCATACCGGCGGAGACTACGCGCCGCCGGACCGCGCCGCTCAGGCGGCCGGGGCCGCGACGGGCGCCGGTACGGACACCGGCGGGGCGGCGCAGCGCACCAGCACCTCGTCCAGGGAGAGACCCAGGGCGCCGGTGAGGGCGGCGACGGTGAAGAAGGCGGGGGTCGGGGCCCGGCCGGTCTCGATCTTGCGCAGGGTCTCGGCGGAGATCCCGGCCGCCGCGGCGACCTCGGCCATGCTCCGGCCGCCGCGCGCCTCCCGCAGCAGCCGGCCCAGCCGCTCGCCGCGTTCGCGCTCTTCGGGGGTGAGAGGGGTGCGCACCATGCCGTTATTCTAATCCCGCCCCGACCGGTATTTGAATACCGATCCGACCGGTATAGTAATTGGCATGGTGGAGATCAAGACAGACGCGTCCATGGACGCGATGCGGGAAGCGGGCCGGGTCGTGGCCCAGGCACTGACGGCCGTCCGGGAGGCCGCGACCGTGGGCACGAGCCTGCGCGAACTGGACCGGACCGCCCGCACGGTCCTCGACAAGGCGGGCGCAGGCTCCCCCTTCCTCGGCTACCACCCGGACTGGGCCCCGGTCCCCTTTCCGGGCGTCCTCTGCGTGTCCGTCAACGACGCGATCGTGCACGGCATCCCGGACGGTCGGCGCCTCGCCGACGGGGACCTGGTCAGCGTCGACTGCGGCGCCCTGCTGGACGGCTGGGCCGGGGACGCGGCCCTGAGCTTCACGGTCGGTCGCGCCCGCCCCGCCGACACCCGCCTCGTCCGCACCGCCGAGGCCGCCCTCGCGGCGGGCATCGAGGCGGCCGTCGTCGGCAACCGCGTCGGCGACATCGCCCACGCGATCGGCCGCGTCTGCCGGGACGCGGGGTACGGCATCCCGGACGGCTTCGGCGGCCACGGGATCGGCCGCCGGATGCACGAGGACCCGGGCGTCCCGAACGAGGGCCCACCCGGACGGGGCATGCGCCTGCGGCACGGCATGGTGCTCGCGATCGAGCCGATGGTGCTGGCGGGCGGCAAGGACGACTGGTGGACGGCGGGCGACGGCTGGACCATGCGCACCGGCGACGGCAGCCGGGCCGCGCACGCGGAGCACACGGTCGCGGTCACGGACGACGGGCCGCGGATCCTGACGCTGCTCTGACGGCCCGCGGCCCGCGGCCCTTGCGTCCCGGTCTCAGGACGGGTCGTCCACCGCGCCGACCAGCTTCCGGGCGAGGTCCTCGCCGAGGGACTCGGCGGCGGAGCGGCTCTCGATCGGGGTGGCCCGGGTGCCGGGGAAGAGGATGTACGTGACGTCCTCGGCAGTGCCCCCGCGGGTGGGGTGCGGGTCGATGCCGAGGGCCTCGGCCGCGGCGTACGAGGCCTCGCCGATGACGTCGGCCGGGCCGCTGTCGCCCACGACCCCGTACACGACCCGGTCCTTGTGGACCATGGCGGCGACGGTGCCGCCCCGGATGCCGGAGGCCCAGTAGTTCCACCGGTCGCTCGCGACGGGGACGACGACGAACGGCAGCTCCTCGGCGTTCAGATAGCGCCCGTCGGACTGCTGGAAGGCGGTCATGGGCTGGAAGTACGGGTCGGTGCGCCGGTTGCACTTGGCCGTCTCGCGGCCGTCGCAGTCGACGTCCAGGTCGGCGGTCCAGTGCACGATCCCGTCCCGGCCGCAGACGGGGACGTCGGCGGGGGCGGTGCGGTCGGTGCGGTACTTGCCCTGGGAGATCTGCGTGCAGCGGCCGAGGGCGGCACGCAGGGCGTCGGCGGTGACGGCCGCGCGGGGGGCCGCCGCGGGGTCGTCGGCGGCGTCGGTGACGGTCTCGGCTTCCGGCTCGGGCTCCGGCTCGGGCTCGGGGACCGGGGCCGGTTCGGGGGGCCCGGTGCCGGCGTCGGGCCCGGGCTCCGGGAGGGGGTCGGTGGTCCCGGCGGCCGGCTCGGCCTCCGGGAGGGGGTCGGACAGGGGGCCCGGCTCCTCGCCCGACAGGGCCGCGAACGCGGCGGCCCGTTCGGCGAGGGGGCCGCCGGGCGGGGGCGCCACGGCGGGCTGGGCGGCGGCGGGCAGGGCCAGAGCGCCGAGGAGCACGGAACCGGCGGTGGCGGCCAGGACGGTGTATCGCTTGCGCACAGGGGAGCCTTTCTGTCGGGGGGCTCCTTACCCGTGCGCGCCGCGACCGGCTCCGTCCCGGCCGCCGGACGGGCGACCCGTCGCGGGTCCCCGCGAGCGACCCCCCGCCGGGCCGGCGGCCGCCGCCCCACACCCCGCCACCTGCCGCGACACGGCGGGCACCGGCCCTCCCCACCGGGCCGGGGCGCCCACCCCCACGATCCCCCGTACGGCCCCGGGGCCCACGGCCCCTACCGCGCCGTCACTCCGCACGGGCGGCACCGGCGCACAGCGCCGAGCCGCACGCCCGACAGCCCGCCCGCCGGGCACCGGCGACCCCGGCCCGCAGGGCCCGGGGCCGGAGGGCCGAGGCCGGCGGGCCGGAGGCCCGGGGCACAGCCTCGGCACTCCGCCACCCGGGCCGCCGGGGCAGAGCCCGGCCGCCCAGGCGGCCCCGGTCCGCCGCGCGGTCAGCGGGTCGTCGGCCGGACCACCATCGCCGAGCCGCCGCCCCGGCGGGTCTTCTCCGCAGCCGCGAGCCAGCGGCCGTCCGGGAGGCGCTGGACGCCGGTCGCCGCGCCGATCTCCGGGTTCTGGCGGAAGCCATGGCCCAGGGCCTCCAGTTCCTTGCGCAACGGGCTGTTCCACAGGCCCGGTTCCAGCTCCGTGGTCGCCTGGTTGCGCTGGCTCGCGCGCGGCGCGGCGATCGCGTCGACGAGCGGAAGTCCCCGGTCCAGATGGCCGGTCAGGGTCTGGAGGACGGTGGTGATGATGGTCGCCCCGCCCGGGGAGCCGAGGGCCAGCACCGGCCGGTCCCGCTCGTCGAGGACGATCGTCGGCGCCATCGAGGACCGGGGCCGCTTGCCCGGGCCGGGCAGGTTCGGGTCGTGGACCGCCGGGTCGGCCGGTGCGAAGGAGAAGTCGGTCAGCTCGTTGTTGAGCAGGAAGCCCCGGCCCGGCACGGTGATCCCGCTGCCGCCGGTCTGCTCGATGGTGAGGGTGTAGGCGACGACGTTGCCCCACTTGTCGGCCGTCGTCAGATGGGTGGTGCTCTCCACCGCGTGCGGGGTCGGCACGGCCCGGCCGCCGCTGCGGCAGGCGGCGGGCCTGCGCGGGTCGCCCGGCGCGAGCGGGCTGGTGAGGGCCGCGTCGTCGCGGATCAGGCAGCCCCGGGAGTCGGCGTACCGCTGGGAGAGCAGGCCCCGGGTGGGCACGTCCTCGAAGGCCGGGTCGCCGACCCAGCGGCCCCGGTCGGCGAAGGCGATACGGCTCGCCTCGATGAAGCGGTGGAGGTAGCGGGCCTGGGAGGCGCGCGAGAGGTCGGTCCGCTCCAGGATGTTGAGGGCCTCGCCGACGCTGGTGCCGCCCGAGGAGGAGGGCGCCATGCCGTAGACGTCCAGGCCCCGGTAGGAGACCTTGGTGGGCGCGCGGCGAATCGTTTCGTAGGACCTCAGGTCCTGGCGGCTGAGGTCGCCGGGGCGGACGGTGCGGGTGGCGGACGGGTCGACCGGCGGGCGGCGGACCGTGCGGACGATGTCGTCGGCGATCGGGCCCCGGTAGAGCGCGTCCGCGCCCTTGCGGCCCAGTTCGGCGTAGGTGCGGGCCAGGTCGGGGTTCTTCATCGTGGAGCCGACGACCGGGAGCTTCCCGCCCGGCAGGAAGAGTTCGGCACTGGCCGGGAAGTCCTTGAAGCGGGCCTGGTTGGCCTCCGTCTGCGCGCGGAAGGTGGCGTCCACGGTGAAGCCGCGCGCGGCCAGCCGTTCGGCGGGCTTGAGGAGTTGGCCCAGCGAGCGGGTGCCCCAGGCGTCGAGGGCGGCCTCCCAGGTGGCGGGCGTCCCCGGGGTGCCGACGCCGAGACCCGAGGTGACGGCCTGGTCGAACGGGATCGGCTTGCCGTTCTCCAGGAACAGGGAGGCGTCCGCCGAACGCGGCGCGGTCTCCCGGCCGTCGATGGTGCGCACGCTCCGGGTCCGGGCGTCGTAGTGGACGAAGTAGCCGCCTCCGCCGATGCCCGCCGAGTACGGCTCGGTGACGCCCAGCGCGGCGGCCGTCGCCACGGCCGCGTCCACGGCGTTGCCGCCCCGGCGCAGCACCTCGATGCCGGCGGCGGAGGCGTCGGCGTCGACGCTGGCGACCGCTCCCCCGTACCCGACGGCCACGGGCGACTTCACGGGTGCGGCGGGGGCGCGTTCCTGGCCGGGCGGTGCGGCCGCACCGATCGAGACGACGGCCGCGACGACGGCGGGGACCGTCACCATCCGAACGGCACTACGGCGCATACGTACCTCCAGTGTGCGGGTGTCGGCGCAGCGTAACTTTCGCGACCGCCGCGCGTCAGGACCGCCTCCGCTCGGCACCGGGGACCCGCACCGCCGCCGACGGGATCCGGCGCGCCCGCGAGCATGCGCGCCCATGACGGACGACATACGCAACATCGTGCTCGGTGTGCTGGCCGCGGGGCTCAGCGCCGCGATCGGCTGGACGGCCCGTACCTACCTCTGGCGGCGCCGGCTCCGCCGCAAGCAGGCGTTCTTCGGTATGCCGACGGCCTCCGAGTGCCTGCTGGTCGTCAACCGGGAGGCCGGGCGGGACGGTTCGGTGCACCGTTTCGACGTGTTCGCGCTGCTGGAGCTGTCGGCCCTGGTCAAGGACTGCGGGGCGCACGGGCAGGTCGTCTGGCACGACGCGGCGCGGCAGGGGTTCGGCGAGCGGACGGAGTTCTGCGTGGGCGGTCCGGTCAGCAACCGGCGCACCGCGGCGCACCTCCAGTCGATGCTGCCCGGGGTGAAGGTGAACACGGACGCCGAACCGGGTCCGGAACAGGGCGCGTTCCAGATCGGCGCCGAGCACTACCGGATGGAGCCGGGTGCGGCCGAGTACGTGATCCTGGCGCGGCTGACCGCCGGTCAGGAGGCCCGGCCGGTCTTCCTCTTCTGCGGGCAGCGGGCGATCACCAACCAGGCGGCGACCCGGTATCTCGCGCGGCACCACGAGAAGCTGGCCCGCAAGCACGGGGGCGGCTCGTTCGTGCTGCTGCTGAAGGTGGTCAACTCCCAGGCGTACGGGCCCGATGTGGTCGAGGTCGTGGCCGATGTGACGCGGGCGGCGCAGGCCGCGCTGCCGGGTCCGCGCGCCTCGCAGCGCGCCTCCGCCTGAGCGGGAAAGCCCCGGCCCGAGCGGGAAGGAAAAGGAGCGGCGCCCCCGTCGCACGCGCGGCGACGGGGGCCCGCCCGGCATCGGGCACGGCCCCTACGGTGGAGCTGACCTTCTCCCCGGCCGCGGCGGTCCGGCGTCTCCGTCGGTCCCGCGGCGCGAGAAGTGATCACCGGCTGCCACCGGCCCCTGCCCGGGCAGGGTAGGACGATGCCCCATGAGCTGCTGCCCCCTCCGTCTCCCCTCCGCCGGGGCCGGGGGCGGCCGCACCATCACCACGGGGATGAACGGCACAGCGTAGTCCAGATCCCGGGCGGGAGGCGCGCGGGCGGACCGGGACCCCTCGGACGTGGCATCTGCCGTGCCCTTCAGTGCTTCAGGATCTTGGAGAGGAAGTCCCGCGCCCGGTCGCTCTCCGGGGCGGTGAAGAACGCCTCGGGGGCCCGGTCCTCCAGGATTCTCCCGTCCGCCATGAAGACCACGCGGTTGGCGGCGGACCGGGCGAAGCCCATCTCGTGGGTGACCACGATCATCGTCATCCCCTCCGCGACCAGACTCTGCATCACCTCCAGGACCTCGTTGATCATCTCCGGGTCGAGGGCCGAGGTGGGCTCGTCGAACAGCATCGCCTTGGGGTCCATCGCGAGCGCCCGGGCGATGGCGACGCGCTGCTGCTGCCCGCCGGAGAGCTGGGCGGGGAACTTGCCGGCCTGGTCGGCGAGGCCGACCCGGTCGAGGAGTTCACGGGCCCGCCGCTCGGCGTCCTCCTTCTTCCGGGAGCGGACCTTGACCGGGCCGAGGGCGACATTGGCGAGGACGGTCTTGTGGGCGAAGAGGTTGAACGACTGGAAGACCATGCCCACGTCCGCGCGCAGCCGGGCGAGTTCGCGCCCCTCCGGGGGCAGCGGCTTCCCGTCGATCGCGATGGTGCCGGACTCGATCTGCTCCAGCCCGTTGATCGCCCGGCACAGGGTCGACTTGCCGGAACCGGAGGGGCCGATGACGACGACCACCTCGCCGCGGCCGACGCTGAGGTCGATGTCCCGCAGAACGTGGAGGGAACCGAAGTGCTTGTTGACGTCACGCAGCTCGATCAGCGGATCAACGGCCATACGCTGCCCTGCTCCTGTTCGCTGTGTCGCGGTGATCGCAAACTATCCAGCCGGGAAAGGCACTTCGCCCCGACACGCATAAGTGAGGGATAAACCGTATTGTCGAGCCGTCGTCCCGAGCGGGCGTGCGCGGGAGCGCGCGGGCGGCCCCGGGCCAGGGGGCGGCCGCGGCGGCTCTCAGGCTTCGGCGGCCTCCGCGTAGACCTGGGAGAGTTCCGGCGCGCCGTTGACCGCCCACTCCAGCCCGGCCTCCACGACCCGGATCTCGCGGCCCGAGACGAGCCGCACGACGGGCTGGCCGCCGGGCCAGATGTGCCAGACGGCGCCGGGGACGGTGCGCACGATCACCGTGCCGAGGTAGAGGCCCGCGTCATTGCCCAGCCAGGGCAGTTCCTCCGGGTCGTCCCGCCAGCGGGGCGGCAGCTGGTCCAGGGCGCTCAACGAGGCCGGGGAGTCGTCGAGTTCCAGCCCCGCGTCGGCGGCGCGGGCGCGCAGCAGCTCGCACTCCGAGAGCAGGGAGGCGATCGCCTCGGCCCGCTCCGGGTCGCGGTCCCCCGGTCCGGGGCCGCCGGCGTGCTCGGGCGCCTCGTCGTGGCGCCGCAGCCAATTGTCCAGGAAGGGGATGTTCATACCGACCAGCGTCGCAGACCGGGGGTGGTGCGCACCACAGGGCACGCGCCCCCGATCCGCCCGGGCGGGCCCGGCGCGCTCTACACGTCCAGGTCGACGACGACCGGCGCGTGGTCGGAGGCGCCCTTGCCCTTGCGCTCCTCGCGGTCCACGTACGCGTCCTTCGCGGCGCCGGCGAAGGCGGCGTTGCCGTACACCAGGTCGATGCGCATACCGCGGTTCTTGGGGAAGCAGAGCTGGCGGTAGTCCCAGTACGTGAACGGGTGGGCGTACTTCAGCGGACGCGGGACGACATCGGACAGCCCGCGCTCGCGCAGGGCCTCCAGCGCGGCGCGCTCGGGGGCGGTGACATGGGTCAGGCCCTCGAAGGCGGCGGTGTCCCAGACGTCGTCGTCGGTGGGGGCGATGTTGTAGTCGCCGAGGACGGCGAAGGGCCGCTCCCCCGCCGCGTCCTCGGCGACGGCGGCGGAGAGGGCCTCCAGCCAGCGCAGCTTGTAGCCGTAGTGGTCGTGGGCGACCTCGCGGCCGTTCGGCACATAGACCGACCAGACGCGGACCGGGCCGCAGGTCGCGGAGATCGCCCGGGGCTCCTGGACGCCCTCGTACTCCGGGCCGCCGGGCAGGCCCTTGACGACGTCCGCCAGGCCGACGCGGGAGAGGAGGGCCACGCCGTTCCACCGGCCGGTGGCGTGCACGGCGGACTCGTAGCCCAGCTCGCGCAGGGCGTCCGCCGGGAACTGCTCCTCGGTGCACTTGGTCTCCTGGACGCAGAGCACATCGGTGCCGCTGCTCTCCAGCCAGGCCAGCAGCCTCGGCAGCCGGGCGGTGATCGAGTTGACGTTCCAGGTGGCGATACGCATGCGGCCAAGAGTAACGGCGGGGTCGGACAGAGCCCGGCGGACCGGGACGGGCCGTGCGGGGCCCTCACAGCTCGCGGGCGGCCCCCGGTTCCAGCCGGCCGTGGTCCGCGCCGCCGAGGGCGCCGATCTGGCGGTCGTAGATCGGGCGGGCCAGGTCGGTGAGGAGGGCGTCGTGGATGTCGATCGCGCGCCGGGGCTTCACCTCGCGTACGTAGTCGATCACTTCGGAGATCTTGTTCCACGGCGCGTGCACGGGCAGCAGCAGGGTGTCGACCGGCTGGTCCGGGACGGTGAGCGCGTCGCCGGGGTGGAAGAGCGAACCGTCCACCAGATAGCCGACGTTGGTGACGCGCGGGATGTCCGGATGGATCACCGCGTGCAGCTCGCCGTGGACGCGTACCTCGAAACCGGCCGCCTCGAAGGCGTCCCCGTGCCCGACGGTGTGCACCCGGCCGGGGAAGGCGGGCGCCAGCTGCTCGGCGACGCTGCGCAGGGTCCACAGCCGGGCGTCCGGGTTCGCCTCCAGGGCGGCCCGCAGCCGCCCCTCGTCGAAGTGGTCCGGATGCTCGTGCGTGACCAGCAGGGCGTCCGCCCCGGCGGCCGCGTCCCGCTCGCTGAAGCCGCCCGGGTCGATGACGAGCACGCGTCCGTCCTTCTCCAGCCGGACGCAGGAGTGGGTCTTCTTGACGATCCTCATGTCCCCATCCTGCTACGGGATCGCGCGGAGCGGGCCGCCCGGCCGCGGGACCGGGCGGCGGGCGGCCCCGGCCGCGGGGAGCTACGCGCCGGGGGCGGTCTCCTCCCGGATGACGGCGCGGGCGACCCGGAACGCGGCGTTGGCGGCCGGCACCCCGCAGTACACGGCGGCCTGGACGAAGACCTCGCGGATCTCGGCCGGGGTGAGGCCGTTGCGCAGGGCGGCGCGGGTGTGGAAGGCGAGTTCGTCGAGGTGGCCGCCGGCGAGCAGCGCGGTGAGGGTGACACAGCTGCGGGTGCGTCTGTCGAGCCCTTCGCGGGACCAGACCTCACCCCAGGCGTAGCGGGTGATGAGCTCCTGGAAGTCCCCGGTGAACTCGTCGGCCCCGGCGGTGGCTGCGTCCACGTGGGCGTCGCCGAGCACCTCGCGGCGGATGCGCATGCCCGCGTGGTACGGGTCGGGCCGGCCGCCGGGGTGGACGGCCTGCGGCTGCTCGGGCGCGGCGGGGCCGATCTCGGCGACCGGGGCGACGGGCGCGGAGCCGGCGGGCACGACCGGTGCCGCGTGCTGTACGGGGATGCCCGTGAGGGTGTCGTGGCGGGTGCTGCCGAAGTGGTGGGCGAGGAGGTCGGTGACGGCGGCCGGCTGCTCGACGGGGGCGAGGTGGGCCGCGCCGGGCACCAGGGCGAGCCGGGCGTCCGGGATGCCGGCGACCAGGGTGCGGGCCTCGGCGGGGCCGGTGACCTGGTCCTCGGAGCCGACGACCACCAGGGTCGGCACGCCCAGGCGGGCCAGCTCGGCACGGGCGTCGAAGGCGGCCAGCGCCTCGCACGCGGCGATGTAGCAGCCCGGGTCGGTGGTGCGCACCATCTGGACGGCCCACTCCACGATCGCGGGCTGCGCGGCGGCGAAGGGCCCGGTGAACCACTGCTCGGGGGCGCTGCGGGCGATCGGGTCCAGCCCGTTGGTGCGGACCACGACGCCCCGGCGGCGGAAGTCGTCCGCGGTGCCGAAGCGCGGTGAGGTGCCGACCAGGGCGAGGGTGGTGACCCGGTGGGGGTGGCGCAGGGCGAGGTCGACGCCGATCGCGCCGCCGAGGGAGCAGCCCGCGTAGCCGAAGCGCTGCACCCCGAGGGCGTCCAGGGTGGCGAGGAGGCGGTCGGCCAGCTCGGCGACGGATCCCGCGGGGTGGGCGGGGGCGCCGCCGTGGCCCGGCAGGTCGAAGCGGATCAGGCGCCAGCGGCCCGCGAGCTCGGCGATCTGGCGGTCCCACATGTGCCAGGTGGTGCCCAGCGAGGGGCCCAGGACGAGCACCGGTGCGTCGTCCGGGCCGTCGATCCGGTACTGCAGGGTCTTCGGGGGCGTCTGCGTCTGACTCACGGCGTCCACCGTAGTGACTGGAACCACCCGCTCCGGTCACCGGGGGTGGGCCCTCCACGCCTCGTTCACGGGACGGCCGGGCGGGGACCACGGACGGCGCGCCCGGCGCCCCGGCCGCGAACACGGGGCCCCGCGGCTACGGCATGGCGGGACCGCGGCTACGGCGTGGCGGCGGAGACCACGTAGACCCAGGGCTTGAGCGGTTCGGTCAGGTCGACGGTGATGTCCTGGCGGGGCCGGGGGGCCTTGTTGGTGTGGGTGGTGCCGGCCCAGTCGCGGCCGGGGAGGGCGAAGTTCCAGCCGACCGTGCGGGCGTCCCGCTCGCCGATGGTGACCTTGCCGCCCTTGAGCGCGGCCCGGTCGGTGCCGACGCCCTTGAGGAACTCGTCCAGGCCGTCGGGGGTGGTGCGGAACTGGACGTACAGGCGGCTGGTCCTCCAGTTGCTGGTCTCGTAGTAGCCGACCCGCCAGGAGCCCTCCGGGATCGGCACCTCGAAGACGCGGCGCTTCATCAGGGACGGCCAGCGCTCCCGCAGTCCGTCCGCCGAGGACTCGGCCTCCTTGTCGCGCCCGCTGTCGCGGCTCTGCTCGGCGGAGACCAGCAGGTACCCGGCCGGAATGCCGATCAGGAGCACGATGGTGAGCGCAGTGAGGAAGCGCCGCACCAGCATGCGGCGGCGCCCCTCGGGGGACGGCGGCACCGGGGCCGGCCGGTGGGTCAGCGTGGTCATGACGGGGGTTCCTGGGTCGGTCGGACGGAGCCGGGGTTGCGCAGGGCCTGCGCGTAGCGCTCGTAGCGTTCGTGCCGCTCCACCCGGCGCCGGTTGGCCCGGCGGAAGCGCCGGGCGACCAGCCGGGCGAGGTCGGCCGCTCCGACCATACCGGCCTCGGGGCCGAGCTGTGCCTTGGCGATCCGGGCCTCGGGGCGGTAGCCGCGGCCGGTCAGATGGCGGCGGAAGGCGTCCCGGGCGGGGCCGATCAGCAGGTCGTCGGCGGCGCTGACCCCGCCGCCGATGACGAAGCAGGAGGGGTCCAGGGCGGCGGCCAGGTTGGCGATGCCGACACCGAGCCACTGGCCGATGTCCTGGAGGAGTTCCACGCACATCGCGTCGCCCTCACGGGCGAGTTCGGTGATCAGCGGCCCGGTGATGTCCCGGACGTTGCCGCCGACCCGGTCGATGATGTTGTACGCGACCGGGGAGTCCGCGGCGGCCAGTTCGCGGGCCTCGCGGACCAGGGCGTTGCCGGAGCTGTACTGCTCCCAGCAGCCGCGGTTGCCGCAGGGGCAGCGGTGTCCACCCGGCACCACCTGCATATGACCGAACTCACCCGCGACGCCGTACTTGCCGCGCTTGACCCGGCCGTCCTCCAGGATCGCGCCGCCGATGCCGGTGCCGAGGGTGATCATGACGAGGTGGTCCTCGCCGCGTCCGGCGCCGAAGCGCCACTCGGCCCAGGCGGCGGTGTTGGCGTCGTTGTCGACCAGGACGGGCACCGCGAGGCGGGCGGCGAGGGCGTCGCGCAGGGGCTCGTTGCGCCAGGCCAGGTGGGGGGCGAAGAGGACGTTGGCCCGGTCGGCGTCGACCCAGCCGGCCGCGCCGATGCCGACCGCGTGCACATCGTGCCGGTCGGACAGGTCGAGGACCAGCTCGCAGATGGTGTCCTCGACGACCTTGGGGCTCTTGGACTTGTCCGGGGTCTCGGTGCGGACCTTCTCCAGGATGACGCCGTCCGCGTCGACCACCCCGGCCATCACCTTGGTGCCGCCGATGTCGATCCCCACGGTGGGGACCCGGGGGGCGGAGAGGTGCGAGCGCCGCTCCCGGGTGCCGACGGTCCGCAGGACCGTGGCGCGGGCTGCGCCTCGCTGGGTGAAGTCGCGGTACGTGCTCACGTCGTCCCTGCGGGTGGTGGGGGGCCGGGTCCGGTGGGCCGGGGCGGACGGTGCCCGCCGCTGACGATGCTAGGCCCTGGGCCGTGGTGCGGCGGGCCCGGTCCGGGGCCGCCGCACCACGGCACTCACCCCTTGGCCGCGTCCGGGCCGCCGAGATGGGCCGGGGCGGGGGCGCGCTCCAGCTCGTGGCGCAGGTCCTCCAGCTCGCTGCCGCCCGCCATCTGCCGGGTCAGCTCGTCCAGCGTCACCGTCTCCCGCGTGTGGCTCGCCGCCATCACACCCCGCTTGAGCAGCACGAACCGGTCGCCGACGAGATAGGCGTGGTGCGGGTTGTGGGTGATCAGGACCACGCCGAGCCCGGCGTCCCGGGCGGCGGCCACGTACTTGAGGACCACCCCGGACTGCTTGACGCCCAGGGCGGCCGTGGGCTCGTCGAGGACCAGCACCTTCGCGCCGAAGTGGACGGCCCGGGCGATGGCCACGCACTGGCGCTCGCCGCCGGAGAGGGTGCCGATGGGCTGGTCCACGTCCCGCAGGTCGATGCCCATGCGCAGCAGCTCGGCGCGGGTGGTGGCGCGCATGGTGTCCACGTCCAGGCGCCGGAAGGGGCCCTTGCCCCTGGTCGGCTCGGAGCCGAGGAAGAAGTTCCGCCACACCGGCATCAGGGGCACCACGGCCAGGTCCTGGTAGACGGTGGCGATCCCCCGGTTCAGCGCCTCGCGCGGGTTGCCGAGGGAGACCTCCTCGCCCTCGATCCGGAAGCTGCCCGCGTCGTGCCGGTGCAGCCCCGCGATGATCTTGATGAGGGTGGACTTGCCCGCGCCGTTGTCGCCGAGGACGCAGGTGATCCCGCCCGCCGAGACGGAGAGGGAGACGCCCTCCAGGGCGCGGATGTTGCCGTAGTACTTGCTGACGTCGTCCAGTTCGACCAGGGGGGCGGCGGGGGCCGTGCCGGTCGTGCCCTCGCCCGTCGGCTTGCCCTCGCCCGTCGACTTGTCCCCGCCCGGCGCCTTGTTCTCGTCGCTCGTCATCGTGTCGCCTCCGCCCGCTTGCGGACCCATGCGTTGAGCAGGGTGGCCAGCAGCAGCATCGCTCCCAGGAAGAACTTGAACCACTCCGGGTCCCACTCCGCGTAGACGATGCCCTTGCTCGTCATGCCGAAGATGAACGCGCCGACGGCCGCGCCGATCGCGGAGCCGTAGCCGCCGGTGATCAGGCAGCCGCCGATGACCGCCGCGACGATGTAGATCAGCTCGTTGCCGACGCCCTCGCCGGACTGCACCACGTCGTAGGAGAACAGCAGGTGCTGCCCGGAGATCCAGGCGCCGAAGGCGACGCCCATATAGAGGAGGATCTTGGTCCGGCCGACCGGGACGCCGACCGCGCGTGCCGCGTCCGCGCCGCCGCCGACCGCGAAGATCCAGTTGCCGAAGCGGGTGCGCAGCAGGATCCAGGTGGCGACGGCGATCAGCACGGCCCACCACAGAATGGTGGACTTCACCGTCGCGCCGAACAGGGGCGTCTCGGCGAACACCGTGCGGGCGGAGTCGAAGCCCTCCATGTCGGCGATCGACTTGGTGGAGACCGTGCCGCTGATCAGCTTGGTGAAGCCCAGGTTGAGACCGGTCAGCATCAGGAAGGTGCCGAGCGTGATGATGAAGCTGGGCAGCTTGGTGCGGGTGAGCATGAAGCCGTTGAACACGCCGATGGCGAGGGTGACCAGCAGCGAGACGCCCGCGCCGACCCACACGTTCGCGGTCATCTGGTAGCTGAACATCGAGGAGACCAGCGCGGAGCTGGTCACCAGCACACCGGCCGAGAGGTCGAACTCGCCGCCGATCATCAGCAGCGCCACCGGCACGGCCATCACACCGAGCGTGGAGGCCGCGTAGAGGACGGTGTTCAGGCTGGACGGCTGGAGGAAGGAGTCGGCGACCAGGGAGAAGAAGACGAACACGGCGACGGCGCCGACGATCGAGCCCAGCTCGGGGCGGCCCATCAGGCGGCGGAGCAGCGAGGTGCGCAGCAGCCGCTCGTCGCCCGCGCCGGGGCCGCCGCCGGGTCCGTCGCCGGGCGCGGACGCCTGGCCGGGGGTGCTGCCGGGTGCCTTGCCGGGGGTTCCGGACGGGCCGGGGGTGGCGGGGGTCGCCGGGGAGGCTGCCTCGCTCATCGGGTCCCCCGGTCCGTGTACTCCTTGAGCGCGCCCGCGTCCTTCTCGGTGATGATCTGCGGCCCGGTGAGGACGGGCAGGCCCCCGCCGAGGACGTCCGCGTTGTACTTGTAGAGCCACAGCAGGTCGACGGCCTCGTAGCCCTGGAGGTAGGGCTGCTGGTCGACGGCGAAGCCGAGGGTCTTGTCCGCGAGACCGGCCGCGACCTTGGCGTTCAGGTCGAAGGTGTCGACCTCGGCCTTGGACCCGGCGGTCTTCTTCGCCTGCACGGCCGCGTCGGCGAAGGGGGCGCCGAGGGTGACCACCGCGTCGATGGACTTGTCGGTCTGGAGCTTGGCCTCGATGGACGCCTGGACGTCGGGCATGTTGGTGCCGTCGACGTACAGGTTCTGCATGTCCCCGCCGAAGGTCTTGGCGGCCCCGGCGCAGCGCTGTTCGTGGCCGACGTTGCCCTGCTCGTGCAGGACGCAGAGGGCCTTCTTGCGGCCCCGGTCGTTCAGCTCCTCGCCGACGGCCTCGCCGGCCACGGACTCGTCCTGGCCGATGTGGGTGAGGGCGCCGAAGCTCTTGGACTGCTCGGAGCCGGAGTTCACCGTGACCACGGGGATGCCCGCCTTGACCGCCTTGGCGACGACGCCCTTCATGGCGTCGGGCTTGGCGAGGGTGACGATCAGCGCGTCGACCTTCTTGGCGATGTAGGAGTCGACGAGCTGGGCCTGCTGCTGGCCCTCGTCGCTGTGCGCGTAGAGGAAGTTGATGTTGTCCTTGGCGGCCGCCTCCTTGGCGCCGCGCTGGACGATGTCCCAGAAGGTGTCGCCGTCCCCGGAGTGGGTGACCATCGCGAAGGTCCAGCGCGGGGTGGTGACCGCGGCCTTGCCCCGGGCGTTCTCCGCGGCCTTGCGCGCGTCCTCGGCGCGCTTGCCGCCGGTGCTGCTGCATCCGGCGAGCCCGGCCGCGAGCACCACCGCCAGCAGCGCGCCCAGTGCGCGTACACCTGTTCCTGCCCGTCCCACGAAGGCGTGCCCTTCTCGCTGTGCCGTCCGGCCCGCACGGTCTGTCCGGTCCGGCCGGGAGGCGGCGGTTCGGGTCCTCGGACGCGAACCGGACCCCTGCCCGGCCGCCCAAGTATCCGTCACGGCCTCCGTCCGGGCAGGTGGCGGGGTGGGGCGGACACGTGGGACAGGGGTCGGGGCGGGGGTCGGGCCGGGGGTTCTGCCGCGGCTTCGCCGGGGGAATCGCATGGGTGTGTCCGCCTCCTGTCCCGGGCCGCCGGGTTGCGGCTGGGAGCGTTTCTACGGCGGGGGCGCGGGGGCGTCAAGGGTTTGTCCGAACATTCTGACCGGGCGGGGCCCCGAGGGTGGGGATCTCCGGCTCGGGTGGGCCGGAGACAGCTCAGGTGTCGAGCGCGTGTCCGGTCGTCGCGTCCACATGGTCCGGGATCTCGTCGTGGCGGTCGCCCACGGTCGGTGTCCCGGTGGGCTCGAACATGAGGATCGCGGCGCCGGACGGGGCGTACGGCCGGTGCTCCGTACCGCGCGGGACGGTGAAGACGGAGCCCCGGGGGAGCAGGACCGTGCGCTCACCGCCGGGCTCGCGCAGGGAGATGGACAGCTCGCCGTCGAGGACCAGGAAGAACTCGTCGGTGTCGTCGTGGACGTGCCAGATGTGTTCGCCCTCCACCTTGGCGAGGCGGACGTCGTAGTCGTTGACGCGGGTGACGATGCGGGGGCTCCACAGGGCGTCGAAGGAGGCCAGGGCCGTGGCGAGGGAGATCGGTTCATTGCTCACGGGCTCATCCTGGGCCGTTCCGCACGGCAGGCGGGAGTGCTAGGAATCGCATATGGCGAAAGAATCCTCGCAGGCGCGTCCGGTCGCGGGCGCGGCCGCGGGCCTACACCGGGTCGTCGTGATCGTGGACGAGAACTCCAACCCCTTCGAGCTGGGCTGCGCGACCGAGATCTTCGGCCTGCGCCGGCCGGAGCTCGGTCGTGACCTCTACGACTTCCGGCTCTGCTCCCCCGAGCCCCGAACCCTGATGCGGGACGGGTTCTTCACGCTCACGGGGGTCGCGGGCCTGGAGGCGGCCGAGGCGGCGGACACCCTGATCGTCCCCAACCGCCCGGACACCGAGGTGCCCCGCCGCCCGGCCGTGCTCGACGCCGTCCGCCGGGCGCACGCCCGGGGGGCGCGCCTGATCGGCTTCTGCAGCGGCGCCTTCACCCTGGCCGAGGCCGGCGTCCTCGACGGCCGCCGGGCCACCGCGCACTGGCAGTGGGCGGACTCCTTCCGGGCCCGCTTCCCCGCCGTCGACCTCGCGGCGGACGTGCTGTTCGTGGACGACGGCGACATCCTCACCGCGGCGGGCAGCGCGGCCGCCCTCGACCTCGGGCTGCATGTGGTCCGGCGCGACCACGGCGCGGAGATCGCGGGTTCCGTCAGCCGCCGCCTGGTCTTCGCCGCGCACCGGGACGGCGGGCAGCGGCAGTTCGTGGAACGCCCGGTGCCCGACCTGCCGGACGAGTCCCTGGCACCGGTCCTGGCCTGGGCCCAGGAGCGCCTGGACGCCCCCCTCACCGTCGCCGTCCTCGCGGCCCGCGCGGCGGTCAGCCCGGCCACCCTCCACCGCCGCTTCCGCGCACAGCTCGGCACCACACCGCTGACCTGGCTCACCGGCGAACGCCTCGCCCTGGCCTGCCGGTTGATCGAACGCGGCGAACACCGCCTCGACGTGGTCGCCCACCGCAGCGGCATCGGCACCGCCGCCCATCTGCGCACGCTGATGCGCCGCGAGACGGGCATCTCCCCGTCGACGTACCGGGCGCGGTTCGGGCCCCGGGCGGGGTGACGGGGGCGGCAGCCGGCGGGGGCGGGAACCGTGCACGGCGGGTCCGGCGCAAGGGCGGCAGCCGGCGGGGCCGGCCCGTCCGGAAGCAGCTGACCCTGGACCGGCCCGCGGCCCGGCCGGGGACGTCACGGGCGGACGAGGAGCTGGAACTCGAAGGCGTACCGCGTCGCGCGGTAGACGTGCGCGCCGTACTCGACCGCGCGCCCGGTGTCGTCGAAGGTCGTGCGTGCCATGGTGAGCAGCGGCGCGCCCGGGCGTTCGCCGAGGAGTTCCGCCTCCGGGCCCTCGGCCGCGCGCGCGCCGACCGTCTGGCGGGCGCTGTGCAGGGTGATGCCCGCGCCGCGCATCATCCGGTACAGGCCGGTCGCCTCCAGCCGCTCGGTGCCACAGTCCAGCAGCTGCGCCGGGAGGTGGTTGCGCAGCCGGGCCATGGGCTCCCCGTGGGCGTAGCGCAGCCGCTCGATACGGCGGACCTCGCTGCCCTCGGCGATGCCGAGCGCGGCGGCGACCTCGGCGTCCGCGGGCTCCACGGCGTTGACCAGGACGGTGGTGGCCGGGCGCTGGCCGGCGGCCTCCAGGTCGTCGTAGAGGCTGCTCAGCTCCAGCGGGCGCCGGACCTGGCTGTGCACCACCTGGGTGCCCACACCTCTGCGCCGCACGAGCAGGCCCTTGTCGACCAGGGACTGGATGGCCTGGCGGACGGTGGGACGGGACAGCCCGAGACGCCCGGCCAGCTCGATCTCGTTGCCGAGAAGGCTGCCGGGAGTGAGGGTGCCGCGCTCGATGGCCGATTCCAGCTGCTGGGCGAGCTGGAAGTACAGCGGGACCGGGCTGGTGCGGTCGACGCCGAGGTGGAGCTCCGGCGGCTCCAGGCGCTCCGGGCGCTCCGGGGGCACGTCCTTCTCTCGTCTGGGCTGCTTGGACACGAAGGGGAGCGTAGCCCCACGCCATGTTGACGGGAAGTCGTGAGGTTCGGTTGTCAGGACAAAGTCTTGACACCGTGGCGGGCCGACCTCCACCTTTGGGGCCATGCGCATCGGACTGATCGGGACCGGCCGTATCGGCAGCTTCCACGCGGGCATCCTGAGCCGCCACCGCGAGGTGGGATCCCTGGTCGTGGCGGACACTGACGCGGCACGGGCTGTACGGACCGCCGAACGCTACGGGGCCACCGCCGCCCCGAGCGCGAACGAGATCTTCACCTGGGGCGTGGACGCGGTGGTGATCGCCTCGGCGACCTCCGCGCACGCCGAGCTCATCGGCCGCGCCGCCCGCGCCGGGCTGCCGGCCTTCTGCGAGAAGCCCATCGCCCTGGACCTGGCGGGCACCCTCGCCGCCCTCCGGGACGTGGACGAGGCGGGCACGGTCCTCCAGCTCGGCTTCATGCGCCGCTTCGACGCGGGGTACACGGCCGCCCGGGAGCTGGTCCGCTCCGGACGCCTCGGCCGGCTGCACACCGTCCGCGCGATCACCTCGGACCCCGCTCCCCCGCCGGCCGACTACCTGCCGCTGTCCGGCGGGCTGTTCCGGGACTGCCTGGTGCACGACTTCGACATCCTGCGCTGGGTGACGGGCCGCGAGATCACCGAGGTGTACGCGACCGGCTCGGACGGCGGCGACCCGATGTTCCGCGAGGCGGGCGACGTGGACACCGCCGCCGCCGTCCTGACCCTGGACGACGGCACCCTCGCCACCGCCACCGCCACCCGGTGCAACGGCGCGGGCTACGACGTGCGCATGGAGCTGGCCGGCGAGCTGGACCAGGTCTCCGTGGGCCTGGACGACCGCACCCCGATCAGCTCCACCGAGCCCAAGGGCATCCCCCCGGTCGACAACCCCTGGCCGGGCTTCATGGAACGCTTCGCCCCGGCGTACGAGGCCGAGCTGGACGCCTTCGTCCGCCTGATCACGGGCGAGGCGGAGAACCCGTGCGACGGCCGCGAGGCGCTGACCGCACTGCGCGTCGCGGAAGCCTGCGAGCTCTCCCGCCGCGAACGCCGCCCGGTCCGGCTGGCGGAGATCCCCTCGGAGTAGCCGCCCCCGGCCGCCCCCGGCCGCCCCGGCTGTCGGGGCCGTCGGGGCCGGACCGGGCGGCCGGCTCACCAGCGCACCGGGAGGCGTTCCACGCCGCGGATCAGCATGCCGCCGCGCCAGGTGAGGGCGGCCGGGTGGGCGTCGAGGCGCAGCTCGGGGCAGCGGGTGAGCAGGGTGGTGATCGCGACACGGGCCTCCAGCCGGGCCAGGGGTGCGCCCAGGCAGTAGTGGAGGCCGTGGCCGAAGGCGAGGTGGCCGCGGGTGTCGCGGCGGATGTCGAAGCGGGACGGGTCCGGGAAGCGGGCGGGGTCGCGGTTGGCGTCGGCGAGGGCGATCAGGAGGAGTTGGCCGCCGCCGGGGACGGTTGTGCCGCCGACCTCGTAGGGGGTGGTGGTGAAGCGGTAGGTGGGCGTCTCGACGGGCCCGTCCCAGCGGAGCATCTCCTCCACCGCGCCGTCGATCAGCGCCGGATCGGCGCGCAGGGCCCCGAGTTGGTCGGGGTGGGTGAGCAGGGCGAGGACGCCGTTGCCGATGAGGTTGACGGTGGTCTCGTGGCCCGCGACCAGGAGCAGCCAGGCCATGCCCATGAGTTCGCCCGGGGTGAGGCGGTCGCCGTCACCGTCCTCGCCGTCTCCCTCGGCGTCCTCGGCGTCCGGGCCGGCGGAGGCGTGGATCAGGGCGCTCATCAGGTCGTCGCCGGGGCGGTCGCGCTTCTCCGCGAGGAGCCCGGCGAGGTACTGCGTCAACTGGGCCGCGGCGGACTCGCGTTCGGCCCGGTCCGGGGAGGAGAGCGCGGTGCCCGACCAGGCGCGGAAGGAGTCCCGGGCGAGGAAGGGGACGCCGAGCAGCTCGCAGATGACGGTGATCGGGAGGGGGAACGCGAAGGCGTCCACCAGGTCCGCGCGGCCCTGCGGCACCATCCGGTCCAGCAGTTCGTCGGTGATCTCCTGGACGCGGGGCGCCAGGCGTTCCACCCGGCGCATGGTGAACTCCCGTGCCACCAGCTTCCGCAGCCGGGTGTGCAGGGGCGGGTCGGCGCTGAGCATGGTGATGCCGGAGGACAACTGGCGGGTGCCCAGGTCGGGGGCGGCGTTGCGCCACTCCTTGGAGAGCGAGGGGTCCGCGAGCGCGGCGCGCCCCGCCTCGTGTCCGACGACGAGCCAGGCGTTGTGGCCCTCGGGGAGGCGGACGCGGTGGACGGGGCCCCGGGCGCGCAGGGCCTCGTACACGGGGTACGGGTCGCGGGTGAAGTCCTCGCCGAGGGCGGCGAGGTCGACGAGTGGGGCGTCGGTTCCGGTGGGGTCGGTCGTGTCGGTCGTGTCGGTGGTCACGGTGGTCCCTTCCGTTCGTCACGTCACGTCGTACCGGTGGTGGGGAAGCGGGGCAGGTGCCCCGGGCGCGGGGGCGGGGCACCTACCAGCGCGCCGGGAGGCGGCGGACGCCCCGGATCAGCAGCCCGGGCATCCAGTCGTAGGGCGCGTCCGGCTCGTCCAGGGCGAGGTCCGGGCAGCGGTCGAGGAGGGCGCGCAGGGCGATCCGGGCCTCCAGCCGGGCCAGGGGCGCGCCCAGGCAGAAGTGGAGGCCGTGGCCGAAGGCGAGGTGACCGCGGGTGTCGCGGCGGATGTCGAAGCGGGACGGGTCCGGGAAGCGCTCCGGGTCCCGGTCGGCGCCGGCCAGCCCGACGAGGACGACCTCGCCGGCCGGGACGGTCGTCTCCCCCGACCCGTCCCCGTACGCGACGGGTTCGGCGGTGAAGCGGACGGTGGCGTTCTCCACCGGTCCGTCCCAGCGCAGGGTCTCCTCGATCACGCCGTCGATCAGCGCCGGATCGGCGCGCACGGCGGCGAGTTGGTCGGGGTGGGTGAGCAGGGCGCGGACGGCGTTGCCGATGAGGTTGACGGTGGTCTCGTGCCCGGCGATGAGCAGCAGATAGGCGAGGGCGCTCAGTTCGGGCACGGTGAGCGCGTCGGCGTCCGCGTCGGAGTCGGAGTCGTCGGAGCCGTCCGGGCCTGCGGGGCCGTCGCCCGGGAGGGTTCGCAGCAGCGCCGAGATCAGGTCGTCGTCCGGGGCATCCGGGGCGTCCGAGGACCCGGCGCGGCGCGCGGCCTCGCGCTTGGCCTCGATCAGCTCGTCCAGGTAGTCGCGCAGCCGGTACACCGCCTCCCGCTCGCTCTCCGCGGAGACCGGCGCGACGATCGCGTTCGACCAGGTGCGGAAGTCGTCGCGGTCGGCGGCCGGGATGCCGAGGAGTTCGCAGATGACGACGATCGGCAGCGGGAAGGCGAAGGACTCCACCAGGTCGGCCCGGCCCGTCGCCGGCAGCGCGTCCAGCAGGCCGCCGGTGATCTCCCGCACCCGGGGTGCCAGGCGTTCCACCCGGCGCATGGTGAACCCGCGGGCGACCAGCCTGCGCAGCCGGGTGTGGCGGGGCGGGTCGAGGCCCAGCAGATTGGGGCCGATGACCTCCTCGTCGAGCATCGTCGTGCCCACCGTGGCCGGTGACTTGGACAGCCGGGGGTCGGCGAGCGCGGCCCGCGCCTCCTCGTGGCCCACGACCAGCCAGAAGCGGCCGCCGTCCGTGCCGCGCACCTCGTGCACCGGGCCGCGTTCGCGCAGCCGCGCGTACCAGGGGTACGGATCGGCGGTGAACCCGGGCCCGAACGAGGCGAGATCGACGACGGTCATCGTCCGACCCTACGGACCGGGCGGGTCCCCGTCATCGTCCGCGAGTCCCGCGTCGTGGACGAGGAGCGCGATCTGGACACGGTTGTTGAGGCCCAACTTGGCCAGAATCCGCGAGACATGGGTCTTGACCGTCGGCACGCTCATATACAGATCCGACGCGATCTCGGCGTTGGAACGGCCCCGGCCGACCGCGACGGCGACCTCCCGCTCGCGTTCGGCGAGGGCGTCGAGCCGGCGGGCAGCGGCCGGGCGGCGGGTGTCCTCGGCGCTGCCCGCCGCGTGGGCCATCAGCTGGCGGGTGACGGCGGGCGACAGGACGGGGTCGCCCGCGGCGACCCGGCGGACGGCGGCGACGATCTCGGCGGGCGGGGTGTCCTTGAGGACGAACCCGGCCGCGCCGGCCCGCATGGCGCGCAGCACCTGCTCGTCGGCGTGGAAGGTGGTCAGCACGACGACCTGGGGCGCGCCGGGCCGGGCGCGCAGCGCCTCGGTGGCGGTCAGGCCGTCCGTCACGGGCATCCGGATGTCCATGAGGACGACATCGGGGGCGAGCCGGTCGACCAGGTCGGGCACTTCGGAGCCGTCCGCCGCCTCCCCCACGATCTCGATGTCCTCGGCGCCGCCGAGCATGAGGGAGAGCCCGGCGCGGACGAGGGGGTCGTCGTCGACGACGATCAGGCGGATGGTCATGTGGGCCACGGTAGCCAGGCGGAGACCCGGAACCCACCGTCGCGGGTCCTGCCGTGCTCCAGGCGCCCGCCCGCGAGGACGGCCCGCTCGGTGAGGCCGATCAGGCCCTGGCCGGAGCCGGGGACGCGGGGGACGTCGCCGCGCGGCGGCGGGTTGAGCACCTCCACGGTCAGTCCGTCGCCGGGGCGTCCGCGGAGGGTGACCCGGGCCTCGGCGCCGGGGGCGTGCTTGCGGGCGTTGGTCAGGCCCTCCTGGGCGATCCGGTACACGGTCCGGCCGGTGGCGGCGGGGACGGCGGAGGGGTCGTCGATGGTGTTGTCCAGCTCGACGGTCATCCCGGCCTCCCGGGACTCGGCGACCAGCGCGTCCAGGGTGGCGAGGGTGGGCTGGGGCCGGTCGGCGGCGCCCTCGCCCTCACCGGGGGCGCGGAGGACGCCGATGATCTCGCGCAGGTCCTGGAGGGCCTCGTGGGCGCTGTCCCGGATGACGCCGGCGGCGCGGGCGACCTCGGCGGGCGGGGCGTCCGGCCGGAACTCCAGGGCCCCGGCGTGCACGGAGAGCAGGGTGAGGCGGTGGGCGAGGACGTCGTGCATCTCTCGGGCGATGGCCTCCCGGGCGAGCCTCTGGGCCTGCTCGGCGCGGAGGACGGCCTCCGCCTCGGCCCGGCGGGCGCGCTCGCGCAGGGCGACGTAGAGCTGCCGGCGGGAGCGGACGAGCATGCCCCAGCCGACCACCAGCAGGACGAGGACGAGCCCGGCGATGACGCTGACCAGGTACGTGGTCGACGGTTCCGGGCGGATCAGGGGCTGGACCACGGCCGTGAGCAGGGCGAGGGCGCCGACGGCGGCGACCGGCCGGAAGGGGCGGTGCACGGCCAGGCTGAACAGGCTGAGCATGGCGGCCCCGCCCGCGACGGGCGAGACGGTGCTGACGACCAGCAGCACCAGCGCGAGCCCCACCGGCCAGCGCCGCCGCACCCACAGCGCGCAGCAGGCGGCGGCACCGAGGAGCTGGTCCACGAGGACGACGACCTCGGCGTTGCCGGCCTCCTGGGACGCCTCACCGGCGGCCACCCCGATGGCGGCCGCGAGCAGGAAGACGAGGGTGTCCACGACCCAGTCGCGCAGGGTCCGTCGCGGCCGCGCCCCCCGGCGCCCGCCGGGCCCGTCCTCGGCGTCGGGGTCAGGGGTCTCGGCCATGGCGGAGGGCAGCAGCCATGGGTACTCCGTGCGCGTCATGTCGACAAAGCTAGGCGCCCCGGAGCCGGGCGCGGGGCCACCGGGCCGGATGTGCTACCGAAGTCGCGCGGTCTCAGACTTTCGCCCCCCCTTCCGCACCCGACGACCGACGCGCGGGGGCGCCCGCGCGGGCCACGCTCGCCCCATGAAGAAGATCCTCAGCGCCGCGGGCTGCCTCCTGTTCGTCTTCGGCGCGGCGGGCGTGGTCCACGAGTTCGCCGACTGGTTCCGCCTCTGGGGCCTCGTCCACCGCCTCCCGTTCCTCGACGGCTACGAACTCTTCGCGAGCATCGTCCTCACGGTCACGGGCGCGACGATCATGGTGGCGGCGGACCGGTTGCGGGAGTAGGGGCGGGGGCGGGCGGGGCCCCTGGCCGGTCGACCGGATCCGACGGTGGCGGGCCCGCCCGGGCTCGACGGCGCCGACGGGCCCAATCTGGCCTGCGAGGGGTGCGGGCGGGCGGTGGCGACCCGGGTGGACGACTGCCGGCTGTGGCAGGCGGTGTGGCTGGAGCCGGACGCCGTGCGCCGTGTCCCGGCCGATGGGCCCCCGGCTCCGTACGACCCCCGGGAGGCGCCGGGGTGGGAGCCGTTCGTCGCCCCGCACGGGGCGTGGAACCCGCGGTGGCGGGCGGCCGTCGCGGCGGCGCCGGCGCGGCTGGCGGTGGTCTGCGACGGACGGCCGGTGACCGTCGTGGACGCGGCCGTCGCCGAGTTGTTCGGCCGGGCGGTCGACGTGCTGTTCCCCTCGTCCCCGTCCGGGCCGGAACCGCTCACGCTCGCCCTGGCGGGGCCGGGGTGGACGGGGACCCGGGCGACGGCCCCGGACCTGCTGCTCGTCCCCCGGGACCCGCACACCGGTGAGGCATGGCGGCCACCGCAGCCGGTGCCGGTGGTGGTGCCGCTGGCGGCGGAGGTCTGGTCCCGGCTGGCCTCGCCGCCGGAGACCTCGCCGCTCCCGGCGTCGGGCACCCTGCCGGACGGCGTCCTGCGCGACGACTACCCGCTGCCGCCCCGCCCGGTCATCCCGTTCCAGCCGGAACGGCAGGTCTTCCTGCGGACCCTGGCGCGCCTGCCCGCCGTCCGCCGGCCCGGCCCGCGGGCGGTGTTCGAGCGGGCGGGCCGGTACCGGGGCGCGGCCCTGTAGCGGCGGCCGGTCCGCGGCGCCCCCGCCGCTACTCCCCCACCGTGCCGAACCGCGGCTGCCCCGCGAACCGGTAGGACAGGATCGCGACGCCCTGGGAGGTGGTGCGGCTGCCGGTGAGGGTGAAGGCGGTGGGGGCGGTGCCCGCGCCGAAGAGGCGCATGCCCTTGCCGAGGACGACCGGGGCGACGATCAGGTGGAGGACGTCCACGAGGTTCTGCTTCAGCAGCTGCCCGAGGACGGCGCCGCTGCCGTGGACCTGGATCTCTCCGTCGGTGCGCTCCTTCAGCGCGGCGACCTCCTTGGCCAGGTCCTCGCGGCCGATGACGGTGGTGCCGGCCCACTCCGGGTTCTCCAGGGTGGTGGAGGCGACGTACTTGGGGAGGGCGTTGAGCTTCCCGGCGACCGGGTCGGCGGGGTCGGTCTGCTTCGGCCAGTAGGAGGCGAAGATCTCGTAGGTGCGCCGGCCGAGGAGGAAGGCGGTGGGGTGGCGGAAGTTCTCGTCGACGAAGGCGCCGAAGTCCTCGTCGACGAGCGGAGCCAGCCAGCCGCCGAGGTCGAACCCGCCGGTGGTGTCCTCCTCCGGGCCGCCGGGGGCCTGGTAGACGCCGTCGAGGGTGAGGAACAGGGTGGCGCTGAGCTGGGCCATGACGCACCTTCTCTGTCGGAGCCCGTCCGGGGGCGCCGGTCCGGGCTCGTTCGGGTGGCTCTCGGTACATCAGGGCAGACGGCCGCGGGGGCGGCAACTCATCGGTCGGGGCGGCGCGGAAACCAGCGGGCCGGGGCCGGGCCGGGGCGGAGCCGGTGCGGGCATGCCCGTGGGGCGCACCGTTGCTGTCGGCCGGTGCGCCCCACAGGGGTGGGAGGGTGTCGTGCCTCCCGGTCCCGGGACGGGTCGTTCCCTCCCGGTCCCGGGACGGAGGGCGGGCTGCCGTCCCGGGAGGTCGGTCGTGGGTGAGGAGTCCCCGGTCAGCCGCCGAGTTCCTGGTGCCGGGCGGTGAGCCGGGCCGAGCCCTGGGCGGTCAGCGAGCCGAAGAGGCGCAGCCGGGAGATACCGCCGTCGGGGAAGATGTCGATCCGGACGTGGGTGCCGGTGGCCGGCGCGTCCAGGACGAAGCGGTGGTTGGTGTCGGGCTGGAGGCGGGTGCGCGGCAGGATCTCGCGCCACTCGCCGTCCTCGCCGTCGCGCACCGAGAGGGCCGCCCAGCCGGCGCTGTTGCCCTTGAGGTAGGCGGTGTCGATCTCGACCGCGCGGATCTCGGACTGCTCGACGAGGCGGTAGCGGATCCAGTCGTTGCCCTTGTCGCGGCGGCGGCGGGTCTCCCAGCCGTCGTCCATCTTGCGGGAGCGGCCGGGCTGGACGGTGTTGGTGGCCGGGGAGTAGAAGCGGTCGGAGGCGTCCTCGACCCGGCCGCCGTTCTCCAGGGCGACGACGTCGAAGGTGCCGAGCGCGGCGAGCCAGGCCGGGTCGGGGGCGACCTCGCCGTACACGCGCAGCCGGGCGATCCCGCCGTCGGGGTGCTGGTTGACGCGGAGGTGGGTGAAGCGCTGCTCGTTCTCGACGGTGAAGCCGTTGGCCGCGTGGCCGCCGACGGCGGTGCGCGGGACGAGGGTCGTCCACTTCACGTCGTCGCCGAGGAGTTCCGCGGGGGACGGCGAGCCGGGTACGGAGGCGCCCTCGACGGAGACGGCCTGCGGGTAGTTGCCGCGGAAGTGGGCGGTGTCGACGACGATGCCGCGCACCACGCCCGGCGCGCCGAGGCGGACGAGGGCCCAGTCGTGGTCGTCCTCGGTGGGGTGCGGCACCTCGGCGGAGACGCCCCGGCGGCGGCGGGTCTCCCAGCCGTCCATGACCTTGCCCTTGTGCCCGAAGTGCTCGGGGTCGAAGTGGGCGGCCTCGGGCTTGAGCAGGTTCTCGCGCTCGGCGAAGAACTCGTCGTTGGCGGCGACCACTCCGGCGCCGAGGCGGCGGTCGGCGAGGTCGGCGTACTGCGCGAAGGGGAAGCCGGCCGGTCCGGGGCCGCGGTAGTCGGCGTACGGGTCGCCGCCGCCGTAGGGGTTGGCGTCGCCCGTGTAGGAGGGGACGGCGGAGGGAGAAGCGGATGCGGACACGGTGTCAGTGGTTCCTTTCCAGCAGTCGGCCCGTCGGCTCGGCCAGGTCGCCGTCGGCCGCGATCCGGACGCCGCGCAGCCAGGTGGAGCGGACGACGCCGGCGAGGGTGCGCCCGGCGTAGGCGGTCACCTGGTTGCGGTGGTGCAGGCGGGCCGGGTCGACGGTGAAGGTCTCGTCCGGCGCGAGGATCGCGAAGTCGGCGTCGCGTCCGGCCTCGATCGCGCCCTTGCGGTGCAGGCCCGCGAGCTTCGCGGGGGCCGTGGACATCCAGCGGGCGACGTCGTCGAGGGTGTGGCCGCGGCGGCGGGCCTCGGTCCAGATCGCGGGCAGGCCGAGCTGGAGGGAGGAGATGCCGCCCCAGGCGGAGGCGAAGTCGGGGGTTTTCAGGTCGGTGGTGCACGGGGAGTGGTCGGAGACGATGCAGTCGATCGTGCCGTCGGCGAGGCCCTGCCAGAGCAGGTCCTGGTTGGCGGCCTCCCGGATCGGCGGGCAGCACTTGAACTCGGTGGCGCCGTCCGGGACCTCCTCGGCGGTGAGGGTGAGGAAGTGGGGGCAGGACTCGACGGTGACGGCGACGCCACGGCGGCGGGCGTCGGCGATCAGCGGCAGCGCGTCGCTGGAGGACAGGTGCAGGACGTGCACCCGGGCGCCCAGCCGTTCGGCCTGTGCGATCAGGTTCCCGATCGCGGTGTTCTCGGCGTCGCGCGGCCGGGAGGCGAGGAAGTCCGCGTACTTGGGGCCCGTCTGCTGGGGGGCGGCGGCGAGGTGGTGCGGGTCCTCGGCGTGCACGATGAGCAGCCCGTCGAAGCCGGCGATCTCGGCGAGGGAGCGGGCGAGCTGCTCCTGGTCGAGTTCCGGGAACTCCTCGACGCCGGAGGGCGAGAGGAAGCACTTGAAGCCGAAGACGCCCGCGTCGTGCAGGGGGCGCAGGTCCTTGACGTTGCCGGGCAGCGCGCCGCCCCAGAAGCCGGTGTCCACGTGCGCCTTGGGGCGGGCGACCTCCTGCTTGACGCGCAGGTGGTCCACGGTGGTGGTCGGCGGGAGGGAGTTGAGCGGCATGTCGAGCAGGGTGGTGATCCCGCCGGCCGCGGCGGCGCGGGTGGCGGTCCAGAAGCCCTCCCAGGCGGTGCGTCCGGGGTCGTTGACATGGACGTGGGTGTCGACGAGGCCGGGGAGGACGACGTCGTCGCCCGCGTCCACGAGCCGGGCGCCGGCGGGCACGGGGGCGTCGTGTGCCGCGACCTCGGCGATCCGGCCGGCGGCGACGGCGATGCTCGCGGGGCGCGTGCCCTCCGGGGTGACGACGCGCGTCGAGCGCAGCACCAGGGTCACGTCCGCCGGCACCGTCTGCTCCGTCTGCGTCCGTACGGGTTCGGCACCGTCCACCTCGGACACCCGCTCACCTCATCTCTTCCGCGTCCCCGGCTCTCCGCCGGGCAGAAATTCAACGAACTGTTGAAGTAATCAGGAGTCTTCCCCTCCGGCACACCCTCGTCAAGACCCGCCCGGGGCGCACGGAACGACTCGGCCTCGAATTGGATGTTTCCACAAAGCGGAAGTAGAATTCCGCACAGCGATTGGGGTGCTCCACCAGAGAAGGCCCCGTGGGCACCCCGCACTCCGCGGCGGACACCGGGACAAACAGGCCCTGACCGGCAGGTACGGCCCGGCCGGAGCCCTGTGCCCCGGACGTGCGCCCGGTAGGCTGCTGCCTTGCCCTGCCTGCCCGAAAGGACCGCCGACGTGCCGACGTCCAACGCCAGCACCACCGACGCAGCCAAGCCCGCGAACAGCGGCGGCGTGCAGTCCCTGGAGCGCGCCTTCGACCTGCTGGAACGGATGGCCGACGCCGGTGGCGAGGTCGGGCTCAGCGAACTGTCGGCGGCCAGCGGTCTGCCCCTGCCGACCATCCACCGCCTGATGCGCACCCTGGTGGCCTGCGGCTACGTCCGCCAGCAGCCGAACCGGCGCTACGCCCTCGGCCCCCGGCTCATCCGCCTCGGCGAGTCCGCCTCCCGGCTGCTGGGCACCTGGGCCCGCCCGTATCTGGCGCGCCTCGTCGAGGAGACCGGCGAGACGGCGAACATGGCGCTGCTCGACGGGGACGAGATCGTGTATGTCGCGCAGGTGCCGTCCAAGCACTCGATGCGGATGTTCACCGAGGTGGGCCGCCGGGTCCTGCCGCACTCCACGGGTGTGGGCAAGGCCCTCCTCGCCCACACCCCGGCGGACGAGGTCCGCGCCCTGCTGGCCCGTACCGGTATGCCGGCGGCGACGGAGAAGACCATCACCACGCCCGAGGGCTTCCTGGCCGCGCTGGAGCAGGTCCGCCGCACGGGGTACGCGGTCGACGACAACGAGCAGGAGATCGGCGTGCGCTGCCTCGCGGTGCCGGTGCCCGACTCCCCCACCGCCGCCGCCATCTCCATCTCCGGCCCGGCGGGCCGGGTCACCGAGGCGGCGACGGAGAAGATCGTCCCCATCCTCCACGAGGTCGCCCGCGACCTCTCCTCGGCGCTGGCGAGCACGGGGGCGGGGCAGGGGCAGGTCTGAGGGGGGCGGGGCGCGCTTCGCGCGCGGGGGCGCGGGTGGTCGGTTGGGCGCGTCCGGGGCGCGAGCCGGGACCCGAACGGGTCTCAGCCACCGGGACGCGGGTGGGCCCCCGGGCCCCGGGCCCGAACAGTGCCCCGCCTCGGGCGGACACCGGGGAGCGGGCCGTGGTGGGCGCAGGAGCCGCGGGACCGGCGGTGCCGCGGGCGGCCCGCACCCTGGACGCCCGGCCCGGCCGGACTCCGGGGCCCGGCACGACCGCCCGGCGGGACCGGCGTATGGCTCAGGGGTGGGCGTCAAGCGCGTCCACGCCCCACCCCCACCGGCCCCCGGGCCCGAACGGGGCCCGCCTCGGGCGGACACCGGGGGGCGGGCGGTGGTGGGCGCAGGGGCCGCGGGCGGCCGGCCCGGCCGGACTCCAGGGCCCGGCACGACCGCCGGGCCGGCGGGACCGGCGTGTGGCTCAGGGGCGGGGGTCCGGGGCGTCCGCGCCCCGGACGGCGGGGCCCGGGGGTGGCGGGGGTGGGCCGATGAGGTCCACCGCGTACAGGTCCACCGCGCCGCGGACCTGCATCAGGGCGGGCGAGAGGGCGCTGACCGACCCGATCGCCGCCGCGATCAGCAGCAGGGACCGGCGCATCCGCCGGATCTCGGGATCGCCGCCCGCGACCATCGCCGCGAGGACCGCGAGTTCGTCCTCCGCGATCTCCCGGTCGCCGAAATCGGCCGGATGACCGGCCAATTCGCGGCGGAGCCGGGCCACGGCGGCACGTAACTCCGCCGCCCTCGGGTCCTCACCGCTCGCCGTCGTCACCCGCGTCTGCCCCACGCTCCGCAACAAAGCCCAGCCCCTCGCACGTCTTTGCGCCCCCGCCTGCGCCCCCATGGGCAGGTGAGCAACGCCCTTGGGGTGCGGGACAGTTAACGCCATCGGCCCCGGCCGCGCCACAGGCACGACGGAATTCAGGCCACGCCCCCGGCGGCACGCCGGAAGCACGGCGACGGATCCGGGGTGCACGCTGTCGGAGACGGCCGCGCGCTCGGGCGACCGAACCGCCGCACACACGGCATCGGCCGTGAACCGAAGGAGTCCTGATGACACAACCCCCCTCCCCCGGGCCGCCCCCGCAGCCGAACCCGGCGCCGGGCCCCGGGCCCCGGGGCCCTCACCCGCCCCAGCCGGTCGTCGCCGGGCTGCTGCTCGCGGCCGGCGGCGGGCGGCGGCTCGGCGGGCGGGCGAAGGCGCTGCTCCCGTACCGGGGCCGGCCCCTCGTGGAGCACGCCGTGCGGGTCCTGCGGGCGGGCGGCTGCGGACCGGTGCACGTGGTGACCGGCGCGGCGGCCGACCGGGTGGCGGCGGAGGCGGACCTCGCGGGCTGCACGGTGGTGGTCAATCCGGAGTGGGCGTCCGGCATGGGCTCGTCCCTCCGCGCGGGCCTCGCCTCCCTCCAGGCCCCCGGGCCGGAGCACACCACCCCGGACGCCGCCCTCGTCCTCCTCGTCGACCAGCCGGGCATCGGCGCGGCGGCGGTGGCCCGGGTCCGGGAGGCGTACACCTCGCGCGACTCGCTGGTCACGGCCGCGTACGACGGGCGGCGCGGGCATCCGGGGCTGTTCGGCGCGGACCGGTGGGCGGACATCGCGGCGAGCGCCACCGGTGACCGCGGTGCCCGGGACCATCTGGCCGCGCACGCCGCCGCGATCCGGCTCGTGGAGTGCGGCGACATCGCCACCGACCACGACATCGACACCCCCGACGACCTGCGCCACCTTCGGTGAACGGCGTGGCACGCTGCGCCACGTTCTGTCGACCCGGAGAATCTCGACATCAACAAACCATTGAACTTCCACCATGCGGTAACTACTATCCACTGTTCAGAAGCGCTTGATCCATCGGACGGCGCCCGCCGCCGCACCTCGGAGCCCCTGGCACTGAGTGCCGCCCGGCGACCCGGCGGACGGCCGGCACCGACCGATGACATCTGCGAAGCCTGTGAAGCTCGCTGAAGGAAGTGACAGCTCATGTCCGCACCAGCGCCGTCCCCGCTGGCCATCGTCGAAGCCGAGCCCCTGCCCCGGCAGGAAGAGGTCCTGACCGACGCGGCCCTCGCGTTCGTGGCCCAGCTGCACCGCCGGTTCACCCCCCGGCGCGACGAGCTGCTCACCCGCCGCGCCGAGCGCCGCGCCGAGATCGCCCGCACGTCCACGCTGGACTTCCTCCCGGAGACGGCGGCGATCCGCGCGGACGACTCCTGGCGGGTCGCCCCCGCGCCCGAGGCGCTGAACGACCGCCGCGTGGAGATCACCGGGCCCACCGACCGCAAGATGACCATCAACGCGCTGAACTCCGGCGCCAGGGTCTGGCTCGCCGACTTCGAGGACGCCTCCGCCCCCACCTGGGAGAACGTCGTCCTCGGCCAGCTCAATCTGATCGACGCCTACGAGCGCCGCATCGACTTCACCGACCCCCGGTCGGGCAAGTCCTACGCCCTGCGCCCCGCCGGCGAACTCGCCACCGTGGTGATGCGCCCGCGCGGCTGGCACCTCGCCGAGCGCCACCTCACCGTGGACGGCGCCCCCGTCCCCGGCGCCCTGGTCGACTTCGGCCTGTACTTCTTCCACAACGCCCGCCGCCTGCTGGACGCCGGCAAGGGCCCGTACTTCTACCTCCCCAAGACGGAGTCGCACCTGGAGGCCCGCCTCTGGAACGACGTCTTCGTCTTCGCGCAGGAGTACGTGGGCGTGCCGCAGGGCTCCGTCCGGGCGACCGTCCTCATCGAGACGATCACGGCCGCGTACGAGATGGAGGAGATCCTCTACGAGCTGCGCGACCACGCCTCCGGCCTCAACGCCGGCCGCTGGGACTACCTCTTCTCCATCGTCAAGAACTTCCGTGACGGCGGGGAGAAGTTCGTCCTCCCGGACCGCAACGCGGTGACGATGACCGCGCCGTTCATGCGCGCGTACACCGAACTCCTCGTGCGCACCTGCCACAAGCGCGGCGCGCACGCGATCGGCGGGATGGCGGCGTTCATCCCGTCCCGCAAGGACGCCGAGGTCAACAAGGTCGCCTTCGAGAAGGTCAAGGCGGACAAGGACCGCGAGGCGGGCGACGGCTTCGACGGCTCCTGGGTCGCGCACCCGGACCTGGTCCCCATCGCGATGGCCTCCTTCGACGCGGTCCTCGGCGAGAAGCCCAACCAGAAGGACCGCCTGCGCGAGGACGTCTCGGTGGCCGCCGGGGACCTCATCGCCATCGACTCCCTGGACGCCAAGCCGACGTACGACGGCCTGCGCAACGCGGTCCAGGTCGGCATCCGCTACATCGAGGCGTGGCTGCGCGGCCTCGGCGCGGTCGCCATCTTCAATCTGATGGAGGACGCGGCGACGGCGGAGATCTCCCGCTCGCAGATCTGGCAGTGGATCAACGCGGGGGTCGTGTTCGAGAACGGCGAGCGCGCCACCCCGGAGCTGGCCCGCGCGGTCGCGGCGGAGGAACTGGCCGCGATCCGCGCCGAGATCGGCGAGGAGGCGTTCGCGGCGGGCCACTGGCAGCAGGCCCACGACCTGCTGCTGAGGGTCGCGCTGGACGAGACCTACGAGGACTTCCTCACCCTGCCCGCGTACGAGCAACTGGTCGGCTGACCAACGCCCTTCCGCCCGCCCGCCGCCCCCGGTACCGCACAGCACCGGGGGCGGCGGGCTGTCCGCACGGCCTCACCCGTGACGGTCGGGAACTCGTTCGACAGGGGGTCCGGCGCTCCACGATCCTGCGGAGCGGCACCGCACGCGTCCGGCGCCCGTGCCGCCGACAGCGCGTCCGCCCGGACGGGCGGGGGTGGGTGGTGATGGCGGACCCGGAGGGGAACGAGTTCTGCGTGGAGCGGGGGCGCCAGGGGGTGAGGGGGCCGAAGAGGCCGATGATCCGTCAATTCGCCTTTTCTGCAACGCACTTGGATTCGCAAATGTGTTGCCCCTGTGCACCCGCACAGTTAGGCTTTGCTTGACCGACGGCCGATCCACGGGGGACACCAGGCCAACCGGTCCGCTGCTGTGACACGGGGGAGTCGAGCACGCTCTGATTCGCCCTGCTGTTTCGTGTTTCCGCAGTTCGGGCACCCCTGTCTCCCCACTCGGGATCCGGCCGACCACTGCCTGCCGCAGGTCGACCGACCAGCGCGGGCACAACACGGGGATCTTCATTGAGACGTTCTCATCTGCGCACCACAGCACAGGTCGCGACTGCCGTCACCGTGGCGATGGCAGTCGGACTGGGCGGGGCGACCACCGCTCAGGCCGACTACTACGACGGAGGCATGCCCAGCCGCTCCTTCAATGTGAAGGCCGTGGGCATCAACGACACCTGGGTCGGGTTCCTGGACACCGGCCGCAAGAACTGGAACAACGCCAAGGCGGGCGTCAGCATCGGCCGCAAGTCCAACGCCAAGGCCACCTTCACGGCCGCGCGCTACAAGGAGAGCTGGTACGGCCTCTACTCGCCGTCCGGCTGGCGGCCCATCAACCGTGTCTTCAAGATCAAGGTGAACGCACGCACTCTCGACCGGGATTCGGGCTCCAAGATGACGCAGTGGTCCCGGAGCACCGTCACGCACGAGCTGGGACACGCGCTGAGCCTCGACGACAACCCGGGGACCAAGAAGGCGTCGCTGATGAAGCACAGCCGCAACCGGGCCAAGGTGCAGAAGCCGCTGGCGTACGACGTCTCCGAGGTGAAGAGGATCTACCGATGACCAAGCTGCGCCATCTCACCGCGGGCAGTGCCGCGGTTCTCGTCGCACTCGCCGCCGCCGGCTGCTCCGGCAGCTCCGGCAGCGGTTCCGCCGAGGCCGGGAGCACGTCCCAGAAGCCCGGCGTCATCGCCTATGAAGCGGACTACCCGGCCTTCGACTCGCTCGACGCGATCGTGAAGGAGGCGGACACCATCGTGAAGGGCACCGTCATCGGCTCCACGGTCAAGGAGCTGATGCCAGAGGTGTCCACCGAGGGCGACCCGCTGACCAACCCGCAGGCCGGTCTCTCCGAGGAGGAGGCCGGCGAGGTCGAGCCGGTGGTGATCACCGTCTCCACGGTGAAGGTCTCCGAGGTGCTCGCCGGTGACGTGAAGGCGGGCGACACCGTCGAGGTGAGCCAGCTCGGGGGCAGGCTCGACGAGACGACCTACCGGGAGGAGCACACCACCACCCTGGCGAAGGACGGCACCCAGTATGTGCTGATGCTCGCCGACCACGGGGACTCGTCGCCGTACGACCTCCTCAACCCCGAGCAGGCCCTGTACACCGTCGGCACCGACGGCACGGTGCAGCCCGCCGCGGAGGGCGGGTTCGAGGAAGCGGGGACGGTCGCGGGTCTCAAGGACCGCGCGGCCCGCGTCAAGTGAGCGACACCGCGAGCGCGCCCGGCGTGACGTGAGGCGTGACGTGACACGAGGGGGTGCCGTCCATGGACGGCACCCCCTCCGCCGCTCACTCCCCCAGACCGAGCCCCCTCAGCACGGCCGGGCTCAGCTCCACCTCGTTGCCCTCGGTCGGCACGGCTCGGGCGCCGGCGACACCGTAGGCGCCCTGGATGGTGTTCACCAGGGTGAAGCGGCCGTCGTCCTGACGTTCCAGCAGCAGCACGTACTCGTTCCCCGCCGCGAGATCGGCCGTCTCCGGCCCTCCGTCGCCGGGAGGTGTGTACCGGACGGTGACGGTCCGGCCCGGCGCGGCTCCCTTCGCCGTCGCGAGCACCTCGGCCGGGGCCTCGGTCGACGTCACGTCGTCGACGGTCCGCTCCTCGCCGCTGCCGAGCTTCGCCCGCACGATGAGGTCGGCGGCGTTCTCGAGTTCCGCGGCGGACGCGTAGTGCGGTTCGTCGGCCACGAGACCGCCGCTCGACTCGCCCTGGCCGGAGAGAACGGACACCGCAACGGCGGCCACCGCGGCCGCCCCCGCGAGGGCCCCGACCAGCAGGCCGAGCCGCCGCCGCGGGCGCGGAGCCGCCGGAGCGGTGGAGCGGACCGAGGGCGGGGCGGCGACCGTCGGAGCCGGAGGGGACTCGCCCGTCAGGGCACTCAACTCCCGCAGGGCGCGCGGCGACAGGCCCGGCTCCGCCGGCGCGGCGGCGAGCGGATCGGCCTGCCTGATCATCTCGGCGGTGCGCTTCGCGGACACCCGCGGCCTCCTGGACTGCATACGCTTCATACCGACTCCCGGGACGAGGTGTAGATCTCACGGAATGCCTTGCGTGCCCGGTGCAGACGGACCCACACGGCCGATGTGCCGCAGTCGAGCAGACCGCCGATCTCCGCGGCCGCGAGACCGTCCCAGTAACTGAGCAGCAGGACTTCGCGGTGCCGGTCGGGCAGCCGGTCCAGTGCTTCCAGCACCGCCGAGGTCTCGGCCGACGCGGGCGCACGGCCCAGTTCCGCACCGATCCGCCCGTGCAACTCGGTCAGCCGGGCATGCGACCGGTAGTGGTTGCCGAGGACGTTCCGCGCGGTGACGAACAGCCACCCGGGTGTCGTCTCTCCGCCACGGACCTCGTGTTCCCAGGCGATCCGGAACACTTCCGCGGTGATGTCCTCCGCCACCCCCGGGTCCCCCGTTCTGCGCCGCGCGAAGGCGTGCACACGCGGGTACTCCCGCGTGTACACCTGCGTGAATCGCGCGCTGCGGCCCGGCTCGCTCACGGTCTGCTTGTTCTCCACACCCCGTATATGTCATGCGCGGGTCCCATCCTTACCGGCGCCCCGAAAATCTTTCCGGCACAGGAACGGTCCGGCCGGCCACGGACTCCGGCCGGCCCGGTGCCGCGTAACGCGCTTGCCCCGTCCCCACGCCCGCTGACAGGGTCGGGGCATGCACACCTTCCCCGCCCCTGACGGCACCCCGCTCGCCTACCACGTCGCCGGTGCCGGAGCGCCGCTGGTCTGTCTGCCCGGGGGGCCGATGCGGGACTCCGGGTACCTCGGGGAGCTGGGCGGGCTCGCGGAGGCGGGGGTGCGGGTGGTGCGGCTCGACCTGCGGGGCACGGGGGCGTCCGGCGTGCCGGCCGACCCCGCCTCGTACCGCTGGGACCGCCAGGTCGCGGATGTGGAGGCGCTGCGGGTCCAACTGGGCCTGGAGCGGCTGCGGTTGCTCGGGCACTCGGCGGGCGCGGCCCTCGCGACGCTGTACGCCGCCCGGCACCCGGAGCGGGTGGAGTCGCTGGTCCTGGTGACGCCCGGCGCGGAGACCGTGGGCGGGGAGGTCACCGCGGCGGACCGCCTGGAGACGGCGCGGCTGCGGGAGGGCGAGGAGTGGTTCCCCGCCGCGTACGCCGCGCTGGAGGCGATCACCGCGGGCGGGGCGACGGAGGCCGACTGGGAGGCCGCCGCGCCTTTCAGCCACGGCCGCTGGGACGGGACGGCCCGGGCACTGCGCGCGTCGGGCCCGGCCCAGCGCAACGCGGAGGCGGCGGCGGTGTACTTCGGCGACGCGGACGGCGGCGAACCGGACGGCGGGGCAGACGACGGCACATCCCCGGCGGCGGTCCGCGACGCCCTGGCCCGCTTCGGCGGCCGAGTCCTGCTGCTCGCCGGGGAGTTCGACGTCGCCTCCCCGCCCCGCACGGTCCTCGCCTCGGCCGACGCGTACCCGCGGGCCGAGACGGTGGTACTGCCGGGCGCGGGCCACTTCCCGTGGAACGACGACCCGAAGGGCTTCACCGCCGCGGTGACCGGCTTCCTGGCGTCGTAGGAACTCCGCCGACGCCCGACCGCCCTGGCCCTCCCGATCCTCCCGACCGTCCCGATCCTCCCGACCGCCCTGGCCCTACCGGCCGTTCCCGACCGTCCCGATCCTCCCGACCGCCCTGATCGTCCTGGCCGGATTTCGCTGCGCCGGGCGGGTGAGCGGCGTTTGGGGCGGAGTTGATCTTCCTGTCACGCTGGCCGCCGACCACCCGCGCGGCGGAGGCGGCCCCGGCGCGCGAGCGGACCCGGGCGGCGGACGCCGTCCTGCTTCCCCTGGAGGGGCGATGAGCCACGGGCTCAGGCTGCGCCGAGCGATCGCGGACACGGGCACGACCCCGCTGATCGGCGTCCACGACATGTACTCCGCCTCGCTCGCGGCGCGGCACTACGACGGGTTCTTCCTGTCCGGCTTCGGCTTCGCCGCCTCGCACTACGGGCTGCCGGACATCGGGTTCATCGCCTGGCCCGACATCGTGGCCTTCGCCGAGCGCCTGCGCCTCGCCTTCCCCGCCCACCATCTGCTGGTGGACATCGACGACGGCTACGCGGACCCCGAGGTCGCCTGCCATGTGGTGCAGCGCCTGGAGCGGGCCGGGGCGTCGGGCGTGATCCTGGAGGACCAGCAGCGGCCCCGGCGCTGCGGGCACGCGGACGGCAAGCGGATCCTGCCGCTGGCCGAGTATCTGGAGAAGCTGCGGATGGTCCTGGACAGCCGGGACGAGCTGGTCGTGGTGGCGCGCACGGACGCGGTCGAGGACGAGGAGATCCGGCGCCGCGCGGTCGCCCTGGCGAAGAGCGGCGCGGACGTGGTCCTGGTCGACGGCGTCCGCAGCGTCGAGTCCATCCGGCGCGTCCGGGACGCGATCGGGGACACGCCCCTGCTGTTCAACCAGATCGCCGGGGGCAAGTCCCCGCGCCTGTCGCTCACCGAACTGTCCGCGCTGGGCGTGGACCTCGCGATCTACAGCACACCGTGCCTGTTCGCGGCCCACGAGGCGATCGACCGCGCCCTGCGCGAGCTGAAGGCCGCGGACGGCCGCCTTCCGGACACCGCGGGCACGCCGGACGCGGTGGGCGTCCGCGAGTCCACGCGGCTGCTGGAACGCAACATCAGCCGCCACCACGCGGGGCGGGGCGCGGGGGTCTGACGCGGGGGCGGGCAGCGGCGGGGCGGGTCAGTCCAGCGTCTGCGTCAGCTCGCTCCGGTCCGGCGTGTGGACGACCCGGGCCCGCGCGCCGTTGACCAGGGGGAGAAACGGCGGGACGTGGCCGCACTCGATGTCGGCGATGATCGGCACGCCGAGACCTCCGAATGCGTCGAGGACGGCCTCCCGCTGGGTGAGCGAGGGGCTGTCGGGGGCTTCGGTGCGGCCGACGAGGACGGCGTTGGCGCGGTCGAAGAAGCCGGCCAGCCGCATGCCGTGCAGATGGCGGCAGATGGTGTAGGCGTCGTCCCCGCCCGCCTCGACGTACACCAGCAGCCCCTCGGGGGCGTGCTCCTCGGCGAAGGCCGAGGTGTTTCCGTACGGCGTGCCCGCCAGCCCGCAGACGGTCTCGACGCAGCCGCCGATCAGCCGCCCTTCCGCGACCACGGGTCCGTCTCCGTCGAGACGGGTCCAGGTGCCGGTGGCGTTCAGCCGCAGCTCGCGCACGCGCGGGGTCGTGGCGTAGTCGTCGCGATCACCGGCGCGGTGGCGGCCCGGCGGGGTCTGGGTGAACCGGGCGCCCTCCGGCAGGGCGGCGATGTCCAGCCAGGAGAGCAGCCCTTCGGGCACCTCGTAGGGCGTGTCCATGAGGTTGTTGCCGTGCAGCGTCGCCGTGCCGGTGAGGAGGGTCAGCGGGGTGAGGATCGTCGACATGTCGGAGTACCCCACCAGCCAGGTGGGCTCGGCGGCCCGGATGCGGTCCCAGTCCAGCAGGGGCAGCAGGTCGACGGCGGTCTCGCCGCCCCACGGCGGGACGACGGCCCGCACCGCCGGGTCCGTCAGCAGCTCGGTCAGTTCGGCCGCCCGCTCGGCGGCCGGGGCGCTGACATGGCGGCTGCCGTTCAGGCAGTGCCCGGTCACCACCTCGTAGCCCCGCTCCGCCACGGTGCGGACCGCGAAGTCCAGCCGGGCGCGCAGGTCCTGGCCCACTCCGCTGGAGGGGGCGGTGACGGCGATCCGGTCGCCGGGGCGCAGCGGGCGCGGGTATCCGAGCGGCATGCGGGCGATTCTGGCAGGGCGAACACCGGGCCGGCCAAGGGGTTTTCGCGGCGGTGCCGGGGCTCGGCCGGGGTCGGTTCACCGGCGGCGGCCCGGGCGGGGTCGGTTCACCACCCGGGCCGGGGCCTGTCCGGCCGGGCGCGCGGGCGCGGCCGGGCGGGGCGTGCCCGTCAGCCGACCGCCGTCGCCGACTCCGCTCGCAGCCGGACCGCCAGGGCGCACACGCCGCGGCGCAGGCGGCGGAAGTAGGTGGCGCGGCCGAGGTGGAGGCGGCAGGCGATCTGGTGGTGGGGGCCCGCGCCGGAGAGGTAGTACGCGTCGAGGATCGCCCCGGCCTCCGCGTCCGCCGGGTCGGGGCTCCCGGCGAGGGTGCGGACGGCCTCGTGCAGCCAGTCGCGCAGGGCGGCGGCCGTGGGCGTGGCCGGGCAGTCCAGCAGAGGGCTGCCCGCCAGCGCGAACGGGTCGTGGACGCGGGACAGCGCGCGGGTGACCTCCGCGACCAGGTGCTCGTCGGGGGCCTCCGCCCCGGCCCCGGCCGGGCCGCCGCCACCCAGCCGGTCCAGCCACAGTGGAAGGGCCGCCGGGGTGAACGCGTTGCTGAAGACCTCGGGCGGCCGGCCGCAGCGGTAGACGTCGTCGCGGACGCTCCCGTGCACCCGGAACCCGAGCCCGCGCACGAGGAGTTGGTAGTCGGCGGTCGCCGTGGACACCACCAGGTGACCGGCGCGGACGGCGTTGCCGAGGATGTCGTGCAGGATGCGGGCGTGCGCGGCGGGGTCGGTCGCGTACGCGGCGCCGAGGAACAGTCCGCCGGGCGCGCGGCCGCCGAGGAAGCGGCCGGTGTGCTGCTGGAGCAGCGGCTCCAGCGCGTCCGAGGTGCCGTCCGCCAGCGGGAGCAGGGCGGCGAGGGCGACGGCCCGGCCCTCGCCGTCCCGGGCGACGCGGAACACGGAGGCGCCGTGGGCGAGCCAGCGTTCGGTGACCCGCTCGGCGCGCGAGGCCGCGAAGCCGCCGCGCCGGGCCCAGCGGTGCATCAGCCGGGCGATGTCGTCGGAGTCGGCATCGGAGTCGTCGCGTCCGGACGTGATACGGACGGCGGACTCGGCGGCCGGGAAGAGCGAGGCGCGCAGCCCGGGGTCGCCCGTCAGGAACAGCCCCTGGCGGACGAGTTCGGCCCGGACGGCGGCGTCCCGGGTACGGGCCAGCAGGGTGTGCCGGTACGCGGCGGCCCGGGTGCGCAGGGTGTGGTGGGCCAGGGGGCGGCGCCAGCGGTACGCGGTCTCCAGCACCGTCCGGTAGGGCTCGCGCACGGCGAGACCGAGCGGGGTGCGGGTGACGACGCTGAGGCGCGCGAGCCCGGTGAACAGGTCGGGCCCGGCGGAGAGCAGTTGCTCGTCGCCCGCACCGACGGTGGCGAGCAACCGGAGCGCGTGCAGGGCGCGGGGGCCGGGGAGGGCGGGCGTGGTGGGTGAACCGGGGTCGCGGGAGGCGGCGAGTTCGCGGCCGAGGCGTTCGGCCAGTTCGTCCGCGATGTGGTCGGCGACGGCGCCCTCGTCGTCGGGGGCCGCGCCCGCGTGCAGGGCGCGGCACGCGGCGGCGGCCAGCAGGGGGACGCCGGCCGCGAGCCGGACGACGAGGGCGCGGGCGGCCGGGTCGTCGATCCCGGCCCCGGCGGCGAGGGCGTCGACGGCCGGGCCCGGCAGCGGCGCGAGCGGGAGCGCCGCGACGGGGACCCCGGCGGTCCCGGGCGCGGCGGCCGGGGCGGACGTCCAGCCGTCGGTGGCCGCGAGCGGACAGCGGCTGACCAGGAGCAGACCGGGCCGCCGGGCGGTGGTGGCGCCGGTCCCGGGCCGGGGGTCGGTCGCGGTCGCCGCGTCCAGCAACACCCTTGCCGCGGCCGCCCGTTCCGGCCCGTCGACGCTGTCCACGATCAACGGGCCGTCCGCCGGGCGCGGCGGGGGCCACGCGGTGACCGGCCCGTCAACCGGGCGCGGCGGGGGCCACGCGGTGACCGGCCCGTCCGCCAGGTCGACGGTGACCCCGCCGAGCCGCCGCGCCAGGGCGGACTTCCCGATGCCCGGCGGCCCGTACAGGTTCACCACGGGATGTGTCGCCAACGCCGCGCGCAAAGCGTCGAGTTCCGCCGCGCGCGGCCCGGATCTGCCGTCGTTCGCCACCACTGTTCGTGCCCCCCTGCCCCTGTGCGGCCCGGTCCCCACCGGGCCGCGCCGAAGATACGACGGCCAGGGGCGTCCGCGCAGACGGCGGGGTCGGCAACCGGCCAGGGGAAGTTGAGACTCCGGTGAGACTGCACGGGGTCCGCCCGTCGGTAGCGTCCAGCCCGTCCCAGGACACGGGGTCCCTTCGCCCGCGCGTGGTGCCGGGCGACGACCGAGAGGAACGACCGTGAAATTGGCTCGATGGCTGGCCACGGCGGCGGCGACCGCGTTCGCCGCGGCGACGCTGTTCACCGGCAGCGCGACGGCGGCACCCGCCCAGGCCGCCGCCCAGGCCCCGAAGGCGGCGGCCCCCGCCGCACCGGCCGCGGCACTGGCACCGACCGCGCCCAAGTACTTCCTCGGCGCCGGCTACGGGCCGTGGAACATCGCCGTGGAGGCCGCCTGGAACACGGCGTACGCGGCGGCCGCCAACGAGGGCTACCCGGCGGCCAACTGCAGGCGTTCGGCCGGCCCGGCGGGCAACGAGATCAGCCCGGGCTACTACCAGGTGCTCGTGGAGATCCACTGCACCCCGCCGCCGCCCCCGGGTTCGGGCCGGATCGTCGGCGTGCACTCCGGCAAGTGCGTGGACGTGAAGGGCTCCAGCACCAAGGACGGCGCCCCGATCCAGCTCTACAACTGCAACGGCACGGGCGCCCAGATCTGGAAGCTGTACCCGGACAAGACCCTGCGGGCGCTGGGCCGGTGCATGGACGTCCAGTACGCGAAGACCGAGAACGGCTCGCACATCGGCCTCAACTCCTGCCACGGCGCGGGCAACCAGCAGTGGGAGCTGCTGCCGGGCGGTCTGCTGCGCAGCGTCCACTCGGGCCGCTGCCTGGACGCGCTGGGCTGGGGCACGGGCAACGGGACGCGCCTGGGCATCTGGGACTGCACCCCGCACCACACCAACCAGCAGTGGCAGGGCCCGGGTCTGAGCGGCTGACCCACGGGGGCGCGCCGTACGCGGGGGAACGCGGGGCCGGGCCCGACGAACGGGCCCGGCCCTGCCGACGCGGGCGGTCGTCACCCGCCGAGGCCGGCGGGGCCGGTCCGGTCACGGTCCGGGCCTCGCGGCCGGCCGGGCCGGGTCCGGCCCCGTCGGCGCCCGGTCCGGGCCCGCCGTCACCCCGTGCGGAGCCCGGCCAGGAGGCGGGCCAGCGCGGCCCGGGTGTCCGCGAGGTCCCCGGGCCGGGCCGGGCCCGCCAGCCACAGGGCCGCCTCGTTCATCGCGCCGGACAGCAGGTGCGCCAGCGGGGCGACCGGCTGCCGCGCGATCACCCCGGCCTCGACCAGCGCCGTGAGCGCCTCGGCCAGGTGGCGGGCCGAGGACGCCTCGTCCATCGCCCGCCACTCGCTCCAGCCGAGCACCGAGGGCCCGTCCACGAGCATCACCCGCTGGACCTCGGGGTCCGTGCTCGCGGCGAGGAACTCCTCGCATCCTGCGGCGAGTTGGCCCCAGGGATCGGCGTGGGCCTCCGCCGCCGCTGCGACACGTGCGCCCACTTCCTGCTGCACCTCCTCCAGCACGGCCCGGAACAGCTCCGCCTTGCCCGCGAAGTGGTGGTAGAGCGCGCCCTTGGTGACCCCGGCCCCGCGGACGATCTCGGCGAGGCCGACCTCCCCGTAGCCGCGCGCCGCGAAGAGGCGCCGCCCCTCCCTCAGCAGCGCCTGCCGGGTCTGTTCCCGCTGCTGGGCCCGGACACCGTCCTGCCGCATCGCACTCTCCCCTTCCGTTCTTCCGTCGCCGCCGGCCCCTGGATATGACCCGCCACCGTTTGACATACCGACGGTACGCGAATAGCGTGTTTCACATACCGATGGTACGCGAAAGGGGTCCCGTCATGAAGACCAACAGCTTCTATCCGGTGATCGGCACGGCCGCCCTGGCCGAGTCGCGCGACTTCTACACACGGCTGTTCGGCTTCGAGGTCACCTTCGAGGCGGACTGGTACATCAGCCTGCGCCTCCCGGGCGACCCGGGCTACGAACTCGCCCTCCTCGACCACACCCACCCCACGATCCCCGAGGGCCACCGCCACCCGGTGCGGGGCCTCGTCCTCAACTTCGAGGTCGACGACGTGGACGCGGAGTACGAACGCCTCGTCGGGCGCGAGGGGCTGCGCCCGGCGCTGGAGCTGCGCAGCGAGGACTTCGGCCAGCGCCACTTCATCGTGGCCGACCCCAGCGGTGTGCTGATCGACGTGATCACCGTCATCGAGCCGGTGGGCGAGTACGCGGAGCAGTACGCCTGAGGGGACGGGCCCGTCCCGGGCCGGACCGGGCGGCCCCCGCGGCGGGGCACCCTTACGCCGCCCGGTCGGGGCGGGCGGGGCCGGAACCCGGGCCGGGCCCCGGAGGCGCGCGTGACTCCTACGCCGCCCCCGCCCCCAGCCGGGGGAACAGCGGCCCCGGCGGCGGCAGGACGCCGTCCACCGGTGCGCACTGCGCCGCGACCCGCGCCGCGGCCCCCGGCAGGAACGGCGCCAGCCGGTCCGCGAGGACCCGGCACGCTTCGAGGAGCGCGGCGAGCGCATCGTCCAGGCGCTCCCCCGCCGCCGTGTCCCCGGCCCGCTCGGCCCGGGCCGACTCCCAGGGCCGGGTGGCGTCCACGCAGCGGTTCGCCTCCTCCACGATCGTCCACACCGCGGCGCACGCCTGCCGGAAGTCGTACGCCTCCAGGGCCGCCGCGATCCGGGCCGGGCTCTCCTCGCAGGCCCGCGCCAGCTCCGGCGCGACGGGGCCGATGCCGTGGCCGACGGGCGGGCGTCCGTCCCGGTAGCGGTGGACCATCGTCACCACCCGGTGGACCAGGTTCCCGATGCCGCCCGCGAGGTCGGCGTCCGCGCGGGCGACCAGGCGCTCCCGGGTGAAGTCGGCGTCCCCGGTGCGCGGCACGTCCCGCAGCAGCCACCAGCGGACCGCGTCCGCCCCGGTGTCGGCGGCCAGCTCCGCCGGGTCCACGCCGGTGCCCGCCGATTTGCTGATCTTCCGTCCGCCGACGGTCAGATAGTCGTGGACCAGGATGTCCGTGGGCAGCGGCAGCCCCGCCGAGAGCAGCATGGCGGGCCAGTACACCGCGTGGAAGCGGATGACGCCCTTGCCCGCAAGGTGGACGCGCCGCCCCTCGCCCGCCCACCACTCCTCGAAGGCCGGGTCGCCGGTCCCGTAGCCGAGGCTGGTGACGTAGTTGCCGAGCGCGTCCCACCACACATAGACGACCTGGTCCGGGTCGCCGGGGACGGGGATGCCCCAGCCGCGGGCGCGGCGCTGGGAGCGGGAGACGGAGAAGTCGCGCAGTCCGCCGTCGATCAGGGCGAGGACCTCGTTGCGGCGCGAGGCGGGTTCGATGCGCAGGGTGCCGTCCGTGATCAGGGCGCGCAGGGGTTCGGCGTAGCGGGAGAGCCGGAAGAACCAGTTCTCCTCGGCGACCGTCTGCGGTGCGGTGCCGTGGTCGGGACAGCGCCCGCCGTCGAGGTCGCTCTCGGCCCAGAACTGCTCGCAGCCGACGCAGTACAGGCCCTCGTAGTGCTTGCGGTAGAGGTCGCCGGCGTCGGCACAGCGCCGCCACAGGCGTTCCACGCCGGCGCGGTGGCGGGGGTCGCTGCTGGTGCGGATGAAGTCGTCGAACGACAGGTCCAGCGGGCCGCGCAGCCCGGCGAATGCGGCGGCGTTGCGGTCGACGAAGTCCTGCACGGGCACGCCCTCGGCCTCGGCGGCCAGTACGTTCTTCAGCGAGTTGTCGTCCGTGCCGGTCAGCAGCCGGACCTCGTCGCCCGCCTGCCGGCGGTGCCGGGCCAGCACGTCCGCCTGCACCAGTTCCAGGGCGAAGCCCAGGTGGGGGCGGGCGTTGACGTACGGGATGGTGGTGGTGACGTAGGTGCGCGCGACAGCTGGGCGCGCGGTGGTGCCCGGGGTGGCGGTGGCAGTGTCGGTGTCGGTTGTGGCGTCGGTCGTCATGGAAACCCTCTCCTCCTTGTCCCGGGGAGCGGGCTCCGGCTGCGCACACGCGGACGAGGCCCCTTCCCGGGGCCTCGGCACGTCACACGTCCGACTCAGCAGCCCCGTCGGCGGGGCATCATCGAGAACGGCGCATGCGTGATCATGCGGGGAGGCTAGCAGCGGGCGCCCGGTCCGCCCCACCGGGTTTCCGGTCGCCCCCACCGAGTTTTACCGGCACGGCCGGCGGACCGCCGTCACCGTCACCATCCTCCCCATGGGCGGCAGCAGCCTGCTGGTGGGTCTGACGCCGACGTACGCGGCGGCCGGGGTCCTCGCGCCCGTGGTGCTGGTGACCGCGCGGCTGTTCCAAGGGCTCTCCATGGGCGGGGAGTTCGCCGCGTCCGGTGTGGCCGCGCTGATGATGAGCACCCTGGACGAGGCGGCGATGGACGGCTGGGGGTGGGCGGGCACGGCGGTCTCGGCGGCCCTGTGCCTGGTGTCGTCGGCGGTGTACCTGCGGCTGCCGGAGACGGCGCACCGGGAGCTGGAGCGGTGAGGGGGGCCGCGCCGGGTGCCGGCCGCGCGCCCGGCGTCAGTCCCTCCGTATGTGCGCGGGCAGTTCCACCCAGTGGTCTGGCGGCCCGCTGACGGCACGCGCGTCCGTCAGGCGCAGCCCCGCGTAGGCACAGGCGTGGGCCACCGCACGGTAGTGGTACAGGTATGCGAAGAAGACCTCCTCGGCGGCGTCCCAGACGGTCGGGCCCCCTCCGGGGTGGAGGTCGAAGCCCTCCTGGACGCCGTCGCGGACGATGCTGCCCTGGTTGCCGCTCTTGGGGTTGGCGTAGAGGCCGTAGCAGACGGTGCCTGCGGAGAGCCGGTTCATCACCTCGGTCATCTGCGGTGCGTAGCCCCACGGTTGTGTGACGACGCAGCCTCCCGGCACGGTGGTCACACCGACGACGCGCATCTCCGGATCCACGTCCCACCACCCTCCGTCCCGCACGGCCTCCGCCATGCCCTCGGGCTCGGTGACCTCGCCCTCCAGCCGGCGTATCGCCTCCGCCGCGTCGATCCCCGCCACACAGGCGAGGCCCGCGCCGTCGTAGTAGACGCTCCCGAGTGCCGCGACGAGGCGCCCGCGTTCCCGGGCCATGGCCTGCTGAGCCTCGGTCAGCCCGGGTTCCCCCTCCGACAGCGCGAAGAGGCCCGGCGTCGGCCCGGCGAGGGCGAGCCGACCCGCCGACCATCCCCCGAGCTGCTCCCGCCAGGGGTCCGCCCCTGCGGCGGCGAGGGCGGCGGCGTTCCCGGGGAGGTCGTCGACGACCGCGTGCCAGAGCGCCGTGGTCCCGTCCTCGTCCACCGCGTCGACGTCGGCGACGCGGCGGGCCAGTTCGGCGACGACCTCGGGCGAACCGACCGTCGCCACATGGTGGAGCAGCGGTGTCCCTCCCCTGCCCTCCGGGTCGGCGCCCCGGTCCAGCCGCCGGACCACCTCGTCGTGGTCCGTCCAGCCGTCCCGGGCCATGCCCTCCCAGCCGCTCGGTCCGTTGCCTCCCCGTCCCCGTCCCCACCCCAGGAATACCCCGTTGCTCATCCCGACCTCCCCCGAAGGCCCCGGGCCCGGCCGTGTGCCGTTCCCTCTGCGACCCACGGTCTCAGACACCACTGACAACGGGCCTGCGCCCGGCCGGCCTCACACGTCCGGCCCCGCGCTCCGGCAGCGCCACAACGCATGGAACCATGGCCATGAACAGGGCACTTACCCCACACCGCCCTGTTCGAGGGGGAATCGGCATGACCGTCACCTGGCGCGGCTCCACGCACTACGCGTTCCTCGTCGTCGCCCTGTCCTGGCTGATCGGCCTGGGCGTCGACCTCACCTTCGCGGCGGCGTCGGGCGGATACCAGGGTCTGCGCACGGTCAGAGCCGCGGACTCGTGGGAACTCCTCTTCCCCGCCACGGCCTTCGTGGCCCTGACCCTGGCCCGCCGTCTGCTGCCACCGCTCCCGCGCTGGCGCGTGATCCTGACCGACGGCGCCCTCTACACGGTGGTCCTGCTGGTCTGCGCGGGCATCGCCTCCTGGGCTGCGGGCTACGACGTCCCGGTCGACGGGGCGTTCGCGATGGGCGTCGTGTCCCTGTTCAACCTCCAACTCCCCACCGCCTGGCTCCTGTCCACCTGGCGCGCGGGCCGCCTGGAGGTGGTGGCCGGAGGGACGGGTGCGAGACTCAATGCGGGGACACGCCGGGGACCGAGAGGGCCCCAAACTGGTGGGACCGCCTCGTGGACGACCTTCGACGAGCGAGGGAAGCGCTGCACCGATGCAGGACCGCATTGACCCTGTGCAGGCCCCCGACTCCCACGTCCGCCTTCGCCTCCGCCTCCAGCGCGATGCCATCGACCTCCTCGGCCGCGCGCTGCACGGCACCACTGAGGACGCTGCCGAGCCTGAGGACGGAGCCGCCCACCGCTTTGTGCCGAACCGGTCCGCTGACGTTGCCGCTGAGGTTGAAAGGGTGGGGTGACGGGGCTACGGGGTTTCCAGCCCGAGTCCGGTCTCGGCGATGAAGCCGTCGAGGGTCTCGGGCCGGTGCTGGATGCCGCGTAGGCGGTTCTTCACGAGTGGGGTGAGGTCGTCGATCGTGCGGGGTGCGAGGTTGGCCAGGGATTTCTTCAGGTGGGCCCATACGCTTTCGACGGGGTTGAGGTCGGGTGCGTAGGGCGGGAGCTTGACGATGGTGAGCCAGTCGTTGTTGCGGTCGCAGAACTCCCGCCAGGCCTTGGCGCGATGGGTGCTGGCGTTGTCCCACACCACGATCAGCGGGGCACCGCCGAGCTGTCGCCGGGCGGAGGCCAGCAGGTCTCCATGCGCCCAGGAGCCGGGCTGCCCCCCCTACCCGCGACCACTGCCCCGTCCGCCACCGCTCGACGGCGCGCTCGACGGCATGGTGCGCGGGGACTTGTGGTGACCAGCCCAGCCGGTGCAACAGATACGACACCCCGCGGGGGGTGTACCGGTGCCCCAACAGGCGGTGACTCAGCTCCGCGACCCTCGCGAGCGTCCACCGCTGGCCCTCGCTCCAGCCGTCCGCGCCGGGCCGGCCTCCGACTCGGCCTGCAACCGTTCGGCCTGGGCATCGTCCAGGCGGCACGGAAAGCCGCCGGCTCCTTTGGAGGCCAGTGCCGCCCTTCCACCATCGCGCCAGGCGGCGTATCAGGCGTACGCCGACTTCCGCGACACCCGTAACCTGCGGGCCACCTCCGCCGGCCGCACCTCCAGTTCGATCATCTCCACGGCCTCAAACGCACCGCCCCACGCTTCGCCCCGCCCCGCAGTAGTCAGACCGCCGCCATCCGCGTACCTCATGACGAGGATGCAGCACCGCCAACGCCCGCTGTCACCCACCCTTTCAACCTCAGCGTCAAGACGCCAAGAGGCCGCCATCGGGATTGGCCGATGGCGGCCTCTTGGCTTGCCGCATGCTTCCTACCCAAGGACTCTCTGTTAATCCAGAGCCAAGGGGCGTCACCCGGGGAGGGCTAGCGCATCAGGAACGAAATTCGCGAGACCACAAATTCTCCGTAGGAAAATTCGCGCCCCAGCTCTACGAATCTCGCATACAAATCATGGTCGATCTCACACGAATACTCCATGAGGAATCTCAGGAGGACCCTAAAGGCGAGCTCCGGGCAGATATCCGAGGCGCACACCCTCAGCGCCGATACGGCGCCCGGGATACCCTCCATTGGATTGTTTGTGATCGCCTCATCCAGAGCAGGCTCAAGCTCGTCGATTTCCGCGACAACCCTGCCCGTGAAGGCGCCGTACGCACTTTCACCGACTTCGAGGTTTGCTTGTACGCCGGCTTGAGCGAGGCCCCTTGCGCAGATATCTGCAACTTCCCGGAACCAGTCCAATCCACTGACCGAATCGCCGTTGAGGCGATGATAGGAGCCAGTTGCACCTTCCCAGAGGGTGGCAACAGTGTCAGCGTCACCACTGGCTGCCATCCTGAGTGCATCCTCGGCGAGCGCCAGAACGAACGGATCTGACGTCTGGGCGACGTAGCTCATGACCACATCGCGCGCGCTCCCCGATTGCCTCCAGTCTTGATGGAACATAGAGGCTAGATGCGTGACACCGAAGTCATCCTCGGTAAACCTGATCCCCACAGAGAACACCTATCTCGGATATGCGGTCGACACGTAATATCCTCCCGGATGCCCAGCCGCACGCTGAAGGATTATTGTATACGCGTTACTTGTGGGGGTAATACTTCCGCTCGCGTCAGCCCTCACCCCAATTGGGTTATTGGCACCGAATCTCCCCTTGATTTCAAGCGGCCCTACGCCACCACCTCGAAGCCAGTTACCGATGCGCTTCTGATTCGACGCAATACCGTAGTCGACGACTTGCTGGGCAGTCTGGAGATCGGTAAAGCGAGACTTCACTCCCGAGGTTTGCGCCATTTGAATGAGCTGCTGATCACTTACATTCACATGCTCGTCGAGAACGTGCGCGGCAGGGAATCGAGCGTCATCAGCAGTCAGGTTGCTGCAGTTGTGCACCAGGACCGGTGTAGCCCCCGCCAGCACATAGTACGTGTGGATGTCGCGAACCGTCAGGTCATTGGTGCGCTGGCGCTGCTCGAAGGCGCGGGACGCGGTGAGCTCGGCCGTCCCGCCGTCGGCGGTGCGGAGGGTCATCCCCGGCTTGAGGTCGCCGGCCTTGATCCACTGCCGCTCGGAGGGGGACCAGAAGGGGTGGTTGACGGTGGAAGTGAGGCCAGCAGTGGAGGGGTTGCCGTCCGTCTTGACTGCCGCGTTCAGCGGCCCGCGAGCAACCGACTTCCCGGTCTTGGCGTGCGCTCCCTGGCGCTGTGTGGTGATGGAGAGTTCGACGAAGTCCTTGTCGTCCTCGGTCGTGATGGTCCGGTCGACCTCACGAGGGCCCGTCTTGCCTGTCTTGGGGTCGGTGGCGACGACCTTGTCGCCGAGCTTGAGGTCCTGGATCTGTTTGGTCTTGCCGTTTGCCGTGAGGACCTTGGTACTCGGCAGGAAGCTGTGTGTTTTGCACCCTACGGGTTGCCCTTCCCCCGGGCGCTTCTTCGCTGCCTCCAGGGCTGATTCCGCTCGGGCCATCGCCTCCTTCGCCTTGGTGATCTTCTTGGACGCGCTGAGCATGTCCATCACGCCGCTGACGATGTCGTCCGCAAGCCCGACGACTCTCTTGGCGAGTTGGCTTGCCTTGTCCCACTTCCAGGGGAGGCCGTACTTGGCCAGGAGCTTCCCGGCCATACCACCGGCGAAGCTTCCGGCTATGTTGAGGAGTGTCTCCCCACAGGAACCGACATCTCCGGTCGAAACGCAGTCGAGTCCAGCGGTGATGCCGAGCTCGTCCATGAGGATCTTGCCAAGAGCCTTGCCCGCCTGCAGGGTGCGCTTCTCGGCAGAGGAGTACTGCTGCTCCGCAGCTTGTTGGTCGGCCCTGGCTCCGTCGACGGCCTTCTCCGCATCCTCCACCTTCACGTCATTGCCACTCTTGAGCGGCTTGCGAGAGCAGGAGCGGGGGTCGATGGCACCACAATCCCTGTACAACCCGGTCGGGTCGGAGAGGGTGACCGGGGAGTTGTCGGCGTAGGCGCGTAGCCGTTGATCTGCTGGGGACTGGTGTAGTCGATGATGGGGTCGACAGAGATGAACTTGCCGAGATGGGGATCGTACGAGCGGGCGCCGATGTGGGTGAGGCCCGTGGAGGCGTCGATGGTGCCGCCGACGAAGCCCTTCTCGCCGGGCCAGGCGCCGTTCGCCCGGCCGCGGTCGACGCCGTAGGGGTCGGAACGGCGCTGGGTCACCGAGCCGGTCGCCGCGTCGATGGCCAACTCGCCGGTGCCGTGGTGGTCGGAGGCGAGGAAGGACAGCTTGTTGTCGCTGGTCCGGATGGCGACGGTCTGGCCGGCGTGGCTGTAGTAGCGGGTGGCCTTGACGGTGCTGGAGCCGGCGGCGAGGGAGAGTTCCATGCCGGGCAGGTAGACGGTGGTCGCCTTGGGATCCTTGCGGATCATGCGGCTGCCGTCAGGACCGTAGATGAAGGTCGTGTCACCCGCCGACGTCTTGATCCTCGCGGGCTGGCCGGTGGCGTTCCAGTCGAGGGTCTGGGTGTTGCCGCCGATCACACGGGTTCTTGTGTTGCCGGCGTCGTCGTAGGTGTAGGTGGACTGGTTGTCGCCGGTCGGGGTGTTCTCCACGACCTTGGTGACCTGGTGCGGGCCGTCGCCCTGGGTACCCGCGCCGCCGTAGGTGTAGGTGCGGGTGATGTCCTTCGCCGGGTTCCCGGTGGTGTCGTGGATGACCTCCTTGGTGCGGTTGCCGATCGCGTCGACGGTGTAGGACTTCCAGTAGGCCGCGGGTCCGCCCAGGCCGTTGGCGCCCGGCGCGGCGTTGCAGGCGGAGGGCTTGGAGCCGTCCAGACCGTTGCTGCCGACGGTGCCCGCGCCTTGGGCGGTGCCGGCGGTGGCGGTGGGGGTCCAGGCATCCTTGAGGCGGGCGCCGGTGTCGTAGGCGAAGCACTGGACGTCGATCGACGCCGAGGAGCCGGTGTCGGCTATCGACAGGACGTTGCCGGACTGGTCGTAGGAGTAGGAGGAACGCTTGGCAGGTGCGGCGGCGCCGGCGATGTCGACGGTCGCGGTACGCAGGCGGCCGGTCCCCGCCTCGTACTCGAAGGTCTTGCCGACCCTCTTGCCGCTGCCGGCGTACAGCTCCATGCCCATGATCTGGCTGATCCCGGAGTATGTGGTCCCGGTGACATAGGAGTTGGTGCCGGTGAGCGTCGTGGGACGCTGGAGTTCGTCGTAGCCGTGGACGAGGGCTTCCGCGGGCAGGCCGCCGGCGGCGGGCAGGCCTGAGCCGCGGACGGTGCCGTCCCGGTTGTACGTGGTGGTGAACTCGTAGGTCCCCCCGAGTGCGCCCTCGGTGGTCGGTACGGCGTAGGTGCTCTTCAGAGGCCGGTAGAAGTCGTCCATCGCCGTGACCGCGGAGCCGATGTACTGCGTGGCGTTCACGTAGCGCATGGAGGCCCAGGCCTGGCCCAGCCAGCCGGCCTTGTCGTACCTGGTCTCGGTGAGTTTGGTACCTGTCGTCGGTTCGCCCTCCCAGGTGAAGGTGGGGCGTGACAGGGAGTCGTACTGGGTGGAGAGCTTCTTGCCGTTGCCGTCGGTGGTCCAGGAGACGCGGTCGAGCTCGTCGTAGTGCGTCTCGGAGGTCCCGGCGTCGGGGTCGACGGCCTTGGTCTTGCGGCCGAGCTGGTCGTACTCGTAGCTCCAGACGTTGTTCTTCGCGTCGGTGACGGTCTTGAGCTGTCCGTTGAGCGTGTAGGTGTACGTGGTCTCGTCGAAACCGAGCAACGGATCGGGGCGGTCACCGTGGTAGTGGCGCAGGGCGGTGGTCCGGCCCTCGGCGTCGGTGACGGACGTGGTGGCGACGCCGCCGGCCGGCGGGTCGACATGCACGAGTTCGCCGTCGTAGCGCGTGGTGCTGCGCCACTGCTCGGTACCGGCATGAAGGCTGATCGCGGCCACGGTGCGGCCGAGACCGTCGTATTGGGTGCGGGTCTGCGCGCCTACTTCACCGTTGGTGACCGGCAGCAGTTCGTCGCCGGGTGCTCCTTCGGCCCGGTAGGTGGCATTGGTCTTGGCGACCTTGCCGGTGGCGTCGTACCAGACGTCGGCCACCATGCGGGTGCCGTCGGGGCCTTCGGTCTGCTTCTGACGGCCGCGCAGGAGACTGTCGAAGAGTTCGTACTCGGTGCCGTACGAGCCGTCGACCTCGACCTTCTCGGTCTTCACGGCCGTGGGCTTGTTGGTGCGGACCAGGTACGAGTACTTGATGCTGGGTGTCTGCGACGTGGCCCGGTCGGGCAGCCAGACGGAGGTGAGACGGCCGATCGCGTCGTGCCCGAGTACGGTGCGCTTGCCGTTGGGATCGGTCTGGCCGGTGGATGCGCCACGGGCGGGGTTGTAGTCGGTACGGGTGACGTGCCCGGCCGCGTTGGTGAGACTGGCGCTGGTCAGCAGCCCGTTGGTCTCGGTGTACTGGGTCTTCGTCTCGTTGTTCTTCGCGTCCTTCTGCCACAAGGGACGTCCGAAGGAGTCGTACCCGGTCGTGCCGGTGGTCTGGTACGTGGCGGTGGTGCCGCTGTGGGCGGTCAGCCTCTCGGTCCTGGTCGCGTCGCCCTTGGTGGGGGCCGCCCCGTAGGCACCGTTGTCGTAGGAGGTGCGCTCGTCGGCCAGGATGTGCTTGGAACGATCAGGTGTGGTGGCGCACTTGACGGTGACGACTTCGCTGCGGGACGGCAGGGACAGGATGTTCTTGTCGGTGTTGTCGGCGTAGTAGGTGCGGGTGCAGGTGTCGTCGGCGGCGGTGGAGACGTCCCCGAGGTCCTCCACCCGGGTGGGCCGTCCCGTGCGGGTCGCGGTGTCGTAGGTCGTGACGGACTTCGTCTCGCGCCAGCCGCCCGCCGACAGCGGGGTGAAGCCCCGCTGGACGCGCGGCTTGGAGATCACCGCGTGGCGGATGCCCCAGTCGCGGGTCTGGGTCGCTGTCGTGTGCTTCCAGGGCTCGCTGATCGTGCGGGAGACGATCTTGCTGCCGTCGTAGGTGACCGCCTCCAGCTCGTGGCCGGTGTACTCCTCGGCGTCCGTGTGCTGGGTGCCTTGGGAGTCCGTCACGCTGACCTTGCGGGTGGCACCGTCGGCGTCCTTGTCGCCGTCCATGCCCTGGAGGTACGTGTAGTCGACGCGCGTGCTCTGCTTGTCCGCGGTGCCGCTGGTGACCGAGACCTTGCCGTAGCCCTGCCAGTTGCCCCAGGTCAGGAACTTGTTCTCGGTGATGCCGTCGGGCTTGGCCTTCCGCCATGCGGCGTTGCCCTGGTAGTTGTAACGCGTCACGCGGCTCTCGCTGCCGCCTGTGCGGTCGGTCTCGATGACCTCGGCGACGACGTACTTGTGGAACCAGTCGGTGGTCGGCTCCAGGTAGCCCGGAGGCGCCCACTTCACCGGATAGCAGCGCTTGACCGACTCACCCGGCTTGGGCAGGTTGGCCTTGGCGCAGTTGGGGTCCGCGTAGTTGATGTCCAGCTGCGAGCCGGTCTCGCTCAGAACCGTCGAGAGCCGGTAGCGGTGGAAGGGCGCGATGTTGTCGCCGACGGCGTCCACCCGATTGGCCCGCTGCTCGCCCAGCAGCTCGATGGCCGGCATCTTGACGGCGGTGCCGTCCCGGCCCTCGTGCTGGATCTTGTGCAGCCACAGCGCCTTGGAGTCGTCGCCGTTGTCGTGGAAGCGGTGGGTGAGCGACCAGTGGTCCACGTCCCGATAGGTGGTCGCGTCCTTGCGGATCCGCGTGGTGATGCCGGTCAGCCGCTTGGTGGTGAAGAACGTCTGGCCGACGGTGCACTTGGCGCCCGACGCGCATTCCTGATCGACCGGGACGTCCGGCCAGTGCGCGCTGTTGGCCTTGGTCCGCTTGGACGTCGCACAGTCGAAGGTGCTGGTGGGCAGGCAACGCTCGGCCACTGTGAAGGTGACACGGGCCGGAGCCTTGGCTTCGTAGACCTTACCGTCACGCTGACCGTAGTCGACGCGCTTGAGGTAGCCGCCGCGGTGGTAGGCGGTGCCGACGACGTCCGTCTTGCCGTTCAGGGCGTAGTAGTTGGTCTCCGGCTGGTAGAAGTAGGACAGCACGTTGCCGTGGGTGTCCTTGACGTAGTCCAGGCTCCAGCGCCAGGCCTGCTTGCAGTGGGCTGCGGTGAAGGTCGTGTTGTAGCAGTGCTCGCCCGGGTCGTCGCCGAAGACCGGGGCGGTCCAGGTCGACTTGGTCTCCTCGGCGCCGCTCGCCCATCCGGGCAGCCGGTTGAGGCCGAAGTGGTACTCGGTGCCGTCGCTCGTGGTGACGATCCAGTGCTCGCCGTCGTTGTCCCCGTTGGTCGCACCGGTCTTCTTCTCGACCTTCGCGCCGTCGTCGCTCGACAGATGCCACGTCTTGGTCTTGTCGTCCTGGATCAGTTCACCGGACTGTCCGTTCAGCAGGATGGTGGCGTTGTCGAACGCCCAGCACTGCTCGCCGGATTCAGGGTGCCCGTCCTCGGAGCACGGCTTGTAGCGGCGTTCGATGTACCCGGGGTCGTAGGAGAAGCCGTCGCCCACCCAGGAACCCTGGTTGTTGGTCACCGAGGTCCGCCCGTCGGCGGCCTGGGAGGAGTAGCCGAGGCCGACCGTCGGGACCAGCCCGCCGGGGGTGGGCACCGCCTTCAGCGGATAGCTCCAGGAGAAGGCGCCCGAGGAGGGAGCCGTGCTCCAGCTCGACGACGGTGCGAGCGCGGTTGCTTTGTAGGTGCCCTGGGGCGAGGACGGGCCTGCCGCCACCGCGAAGAGGCTCGCTGCGCCGGCCGTTGCGGGCGCGGAGCCGGAGGCTCGCGGTGCGGCGGTCACCTCGGCGGACAGGGTCCGAGTCCGCGGGTCGTTGATAGTGGGCAGAACCTTGGGCTTGACTGGGCAGGCCTTGCTGCCCGGGGTCGATTCCGCCGCGCATGCGGGCAGTTCGACCAGGTTCAGACGCGAACCGTAGGAGCCGCCGTACCCCTCCGCGAAGGACGAATAGTCCACCTTCAGGCGCACCGGCGCGGGACGCGATGTCTTGTCGGCTCTCTTCACCTTGAGCACGACACTCGCACCGAGGCGCTTGGCCTCGGCCTCGCCCAGGACGTCCACAGCGATTCTGTTCGGCGTCGTCGCCTTCCCACCCGTCGCGGCAGTAGCCGTGACGGGCAGCGAGCCGACCTTCTTCGCAGGTGGTGCAGTTGCCGCCGTCTCACCAACCGTGATCTCCGCGCTGGCCCTGCCCGGCCAGGAAGGAGTGTCCAGTCGCGGGTCGACGGTCTTCTTCATCACGTCGGCAGGCCGCTTGGCCGCCGCCTTGCCCGGCTTGTTCTCGACGACGGGAACCGGGTCCTCGGCACGCTCCAGCTCCGCCGGCTTGCTCTCGGCGAACGCCACCGGCGGCACGAGCCCGACGCCGAACGCGAGGGTCAGGGCGAGTGCTAGCGAGCCCGCCACCCGTCTGGGTATGAGCTGGTCGGCCAACCGGCCTCGGAAAGGCATCAGTACTCCACACATCGGTAGCGGCGCGACATGCGCGCGGCCACGTCGGCCGAGCGCATGTATCAGGCAAGAAGGAAGGAAGGGAAGGACGCGAGAAGGATGAGGGGCAGGACCGCGCGGTCCCACCCCTCACTCGGCTACATGTCCGGCACGGCGGTCGCCTGCGACATCTGGTTGACCACTGTCGGGTCAACGGCCCCGTCGTAGGCGCGGACCTCATCGATCGCTCCGGCGAAGAACTCCGCAGAGCCCACGGCAGAACGGCCGATCTGCAGGCCCTTCACGGTGGACCACAGCGTCGTGTCCCTGCCGTAGGCGGTACTGGCGAGCCGGCCTTCCACATAGAGACGGATCTCGTTGGCGACGGCGTCGTAGACCACCGCCAGGTGCTGGCCCGAGCCGCCCGTGTCGGGTAGTTCCTGATCGTCCTGGAACACCTTGACCGCCGCCGAGGCGGAGTCTGTTCCGGCTACCGCCAGCTCCCAGCGCGAGTCGCTCCCGCCCTTCGGATCGGGACGGAAGCGCACCTGCACCCGGTTGGCGGCCACACCTGGAAGGGAGAACACCGTTTGCGGGACAGTGCCGTCGATGGCGGTCAGCTCGGCGCGCGCGCTGACGGTGAAGCTGCCCGCTCCGCTGGACGGAGCTGCTGCCGTGGCCGCGTAGTCTCCCGCCCCGTCCAGGAGCAGGTGGCCGCCGCCGACCAGGGCCGGCGGATCAGGCGATGCAAAGGGGTCGTCGGGGTCGCCGGGCTTCGGCTTGTAGACCTTCGCGTTACCCGCCAGCGTCAGCCCCTGCCCGCCACCGGTCTCCGGCGATCTGCCGCCGCCGGCCTCATCGAGCTGCCAGTACCCCTTGCGTGTTGGTTTGACCGTCATGAGTTCCGCGACCTGACCTGCCGGCAGGACTCTGTCGAAGACCCGCACTTCGGCAAGATCGCCCTTGAAGTGGTCGCGGTATCCGCTCTTCGCCAGGGTCCGGCCGATCTGAAGGGGACCGTAGGTCTTCCAGACGGAGCGGCGCTGTGCGGTTCCTACGGACGTCTTGTTCATATACAACCGGAGTTGCGGCCCGCCGGACGCGGTCGCGTCGAACACGCCGGTCAGCAGTATCCAGGCACCGACGGGCGGAGCAATGGCCTTGCCATCCGCTCCCCTGGCCACTGCCTTCCACTCGCCGAGCGTGTCCGCGTCCGTCACCGATGTCCCGAAGGCCCAGGTGCCGGCCGAGGAGTCGTAGCCGAGCCTGAAGCCGGGTACTCCGGTGCCGTCCTGGCTGATGACGGTCATGTCACGGCTCAGATCCGTGGGCCGCGCCCAGGCACTGACGCTGAAGCTCTTGGTGGTGTCGAGGACGGTGCTGCCCGAGTCGAGATAGGCATTCGGTGTGCCGTCGAAGGAGGCCGCGAGATCGGCCTTGCCACCCGGCCCGGTTGCTCCGAAGGCGACTCCCGAGCCCTTGTCCGCCGCGAACGCGCCGCGCTCGTCGTGTGCCGAGGCGCTGCCCGCCTTGTCCGCGAGGTTCCACTGTGCGGCGGCCGGCTTGCCCTCGCTCACGAGGAATTCGTAGCGAGCCTTGGTGCCGGGATTGCCCGCCTTGTCCACTGCGACGACCTCCACCCAGTTCCGGCCCCATGTCGAAGGCGTCCATGTCACCGAGGCCGGCGCGCCCGGCTTGGACGGTTTGGCGAGTGCGGTGGGGTCGGCGTCACTGTTGAAGCCGTACCGGAAGGACACCACGTCGTCGTCCGGAATCGTGTCGTTCGGGTTCGGCGCGAAGGTGAAGGTGCCCGCCGTGCCCACGCCGTCGCGCTCGGTGGTACCCGAGGGGTACTCCAGCGAATTCACCAATGGCTTGCCCGGCTTGGACTTGTCCAGAATGAACTCGCAGCGCTGTGGGTCACCGTCGGTGCTCCACGGACCCCAGCCGTCACCGTCGTGGGCCCGCGCACTCCAGTAGATGACCACGTCTTCCGGAATGGACGTCTTCACGCGGTGCCGAAACGGCGTGGTGGCGGTCGGCGACGAGTACGGGGTGTCGTATGTATAGGAACTCTCGGCCGTTGAGCCCTTGGGCTTCCACGCGACCTTGAACTGGACCTTCACCTTGTCGGTACGACCGCTGCCGTGGTCGGGGTCCGAGGCGAAAGTGGTCAGCATCGGCGGTTCTTGCGCGTACGGACGGGTTGCCCCCCACTTGCAGGAGCCACCCGGGTCCGACGACATCTTGGACGTCGGTATCTGCCGGGGAAGGTTGTTGTAGCTGATCGACAGGTACGCGTTGCCGCAGATTCGCTTCCACTCCGCGAACCGCGACTCGTCCGCAGCTCGCAGCCCCAGAGTCATCGACGACCAGCCGTCCGCCGCGGCCGCCTTGACCGCCCCCGTCAGCTCGCCGGACGGACCACTCTCGAAGTGCAGGTTGGCCTGACTGCTGCACGAAGCCGGTGAGATCGCCTTGTCGACGGTCTCCAGGTGGTCCACCCACTCGTCCTTCGTGTTGCTCCAGTTGCTGGAGGACGACAGAGCGCGGTTCTTACCGCCGACCCGGTACAGGCGGATCGGCTCAGCCTTGGGAGTGGCGCTGTAGATGTGGGCGACCCTCGCGGAGAACGTGGTGCCCAGGATCTGCTTCCCCTTGTAGAACGACATCGGCATCGTGAAAAGCAGCCGGCGTACCCCGACTCCGTTGCAGGAGACCGGGTTGTAGTCGGTGGGGCATTTGCCCACGCCTGCGTCGCCGGAGTACTTCCAGTCCTGCTCGGACGGCATCCCCGACATCACACCGGTCCACGACGTGCGTGACGTGGTCCGCTGGATCGGGTCGATCACCACCGGCCATACCGTGTCGGCGCCTCTGAGCAGAGCCTGGTCCGGTACAAGGGTCAGGGTGTCCTTGCTGAGCTCGACCTCCAGCGGTGCGGTACGGCCGCCGCCTCCGGGCCCCTCGAGGGCCGGATCGGACTGAGCCTCACTCGTTCGCGAAGCCGTCGCGAGCGACCGCTTGGCCGACGACGGGCCGTCAGGACGCGACGCGGTTTCAACGGTGGCGGCCGAGTCCCACATCGCGGGTCGCCCTGCCTCGAAGACCGTCCCCTCGACCGCTTCGTCCTTCGCCACGATGGCGCCGGAGGCGTCCTCGGTCACCTTCAGCCCGGATGTCCTCAGGCCGAGATCGATCGTCGCGATCTCCGGACTCGCCGCAGCCTCCGGTGTCTTCACCACCAGCAGATGCCCGAAACCGTCGGCCTCGGCGCGTACTACGAGGTCGACCCCGGGGTGAACCTCTGAGTACGTCGCGGTGTCCCCCTCGATCCTCGGGGTGGGAAGCATGCCGTCCGGCCAGGTCAGTGACAGCTCCCTGCCCGCCCGCCGCAACGTCACGAACGGTTCGTTCTCCCTCCCTCCCGCGAAGGACAGGTCGGCGGTCGCGGCCTTCGGCCCCCACCGTCCGTCCTCCCGCTTCACCAGCGTCTCGTCGACGGCGACCCATTTGCCCGCCCTGACCGTGCGGACGGGTTCCGTGTACTCCCGTGCCTCGAACGTCCCGTCCGGCTGGGCGAAGACCTCTCGGCGCTCCGAGCGCAGCGCCACCACCTCGACCGGTTCGCCGCGCTGGTCCGCCGCAGTCAGCGCCGCAGACTCCGTCCGAGCCGGGCCCGAACTCGCCACCGGCGCCTGGCCGTCCGCGTCCGGGCGCGGCGCACCGTTGACGGTGAGTCCCGCGGCCACCACCGCCCCGGCGAGCGTGGCCGCCACAGTGGCACGCAACACGACCCCACGGCCCGTGGGCCTGGACAAGGTTCCGCCCTCCGCGAGTCGTCGGAGTGCTTCGAAGGCGTGAGAACCGACATGTCTCTGCGTCATCACTTCACCACCGCGCCGAACGCCTTGCCGCCGGCGGGGATGCCACCGGTACCCGGTCGGTGGCTCACTGTGGGAGCGCCAGCGCTGGTCACTTGCCAGGAGAAGCCGTGTACCGCTCTGGAATCCGGCTCCCCGTAGGGAACCCCGACGTAGAGAAGACTCGGTGTGGACGCAAGACTCAGGCCCACGTACATCTGCGGCCCTGCCGCGTCGCCCACACCGTGACCTGGTTCGATCCAGCGGTCGTCCGCCCCCGGGGGCCGACCAGCGGCACGATCTGGACACCACCGCTCTCGCGGTCCTCCTGCTGCGAGTCCTCACCCGGGACACCGATCGCCACCCTCACCGTGTTCGCGCTGCCAGTGGTGTTCGGAGCGGAGTTGACGGCCGCGAGTTGCTGACCGAAGAAGACCCCTGCCTCCGCCTCGCCCTCCACGCCGTCCCAGTTCTGGTCGACCCATGCCGTTTGCGTCGCCGTAGTCGCGGTGACCCGGAAGAAGTGCACCGCCCCCGCGTCCACCGTGGTCACCAGGTCCTCGCCCGGTACCCCCACCGCCAACAGAGACTCAGTGGTGCTGGTGGCACCGGACGGCCGGTAGGGAACCATTGCGAGTGCGGTTCCGAACCGGTCAGCCGTCTCCCCTTCACCGCTGATGCCCTCCTGGTCCTGCGCCAGACCGACAAGTGGCTTGGGCGAGTTGGCTGTCAACGTGTGACTGAACACCGTCGCACCGCCGGCGAAGGTCACTGCGCCGAGCGCCTCGCCCGGCACTCCCACCGCCAGATGGGTCGGCGTGGCGGCGAGCGAGAACCCGAAACGGTCGTCCTGCTCCGCGACGCCCGGCACGTCGCCGGCCACTGCGGTGTCCTGGTGCACCGTCACCTTCGTGAGCGCGGTACCTGACATGTAGTAGACCGCACCGGCGTCCACGATCGTTCCGATGTCCTCACCGGGGCCGCCGACCGCCAGGAACGGAACCCCGCTCGAAGACTTCCCCGCCGCAAGCGAGTAGCCGATCCAGTCTTCGTCCTCGGCAACGCCCCCGAGATGCCTGCCTTCACCCTCGTAGATCTCCTTCGCCGCCACACCGGCTCCGAGCCCGGCGGGAGCGCCGTAGTAGATCTGCACCAGCCCGGCGTCCCGGTGGTTCACCGACCCACCCGACTCCGTCGCCACCTGCAAGTCCTCGTAGGGGATGCCCACCACGAGGTCACTGCAGCCATCGAGGTTCGCGTCGTACACCGCAAGGGAGTGGCCGAACCGGTCGCCGACCTCTGCCGTCCCCGGTGCGCCCGCCGAGTCCTGCGACAGCTGCAGATTGCCCTTGCCGCCGCCGTAGATGACGTGCACGACGCCGGCGTCGGCGTGTCCTGTGACCGTCGCCTCGGGATCGGCTATGACCACATCCCGCTGTCCGTCCCCGTTGAAATCCGACTCCACGCCGGACGGACACGCCATCGCGGCCGCGGCCGGAGTTGCCGCGGTCCGTCCTCCCGCAGCCATCACACACGCCACGCTCACCCCGAGCCAGCGCGCACGTAGGCGCCCCATCCCCGCCCCCGTATGCCACTTGTGAAAGTACTGTGACCAAAAGTGAGCGAAGATTACCGTTCGAGATCAACTTCTTGTCAAGCAGTCACAGAGGTCCGACGTACGTTGACCTGGGAATCAGCCACACATGGGCCGAATCAGTCCTGCACAGGACGACCACAACTCATCCTTCAGGAGGCAACGGACGCACGGCAGTCCACCCTCATCCGGAGCCACCGGCCGCGGGATTGCCCTTGAGCTCGCTCAACGCCAGTGCCGTGACGCACGCACCCCCGCCCACCTCACGACCTGACTCCGACGGTGGAGCCGGCAGCGACTCCACCGTCCCGGCAGCGGCAGGCGCTCAGATGCCCATGGACGCCATCTCGATCGGCGAGCGGTAGTTCGCGGCTGTCGCGACGACGCAGGCGCGGTACGTGCGGTTGTCCTTCACGACCAGGAAGTAGTCGCGGATCTGCTTCCAGTACTGGCGCAGATAGCTCGGTCCGGGGAAGAACGCCGGCGGGCGCGGGACCAGGGCGAACGCCTCCGAGCAGCGGAGGATCTCGCCGGTCGCGGTCGAGAGGATGGCCTCGACCTCGCTGTTCATGTTCCATCCGGCCGCGAGCTGAGGCGTCCAGATCGAGCCCGCGATCTCCCGCAGGCGCTGCTCGTCGGGCGTCGTGTCGTCGGCGGCGGCAACAGCGGGCGTCGTGTCGTCGGCGGCGGCAACAGCGGGTGCCGTGGCGGCGGTGGCCCGGTCCGGTGCGGGCTGCGCGACCGCGACTCCGGCGCCGAGCACCCCGGCCAGCAGCCCCGCGGCCGCGGTGGCCGCGACGGCACCGCGGACGGCCCGTAAGGCGCCTCGGCCCGCGGATCTGGTGCGGGTGAGCGTGGTGGTCATGGTGTGTCCCTCCCCTGGTCCGCCCGCCCCCGGTCGGAGACGGGAGCGGCACGCTCGCACGCGGGCCGGGGACCGTCAACGGCGCCCCCGGCGCAAGCGGCCGGAAACCTCCGCCCCGGCCCGGCGCCCCGCGTCACCCGCCCGCCACGACCACCGTCCGCTGCGCGGAGAAGTCGCCCCACTTGCCGTCCGGGAGGCGGGCGCGGAGTTTGACGCTGTAGCGGGTGCCGGGCGGGTCCGTGACCGTCATGGTGTAGGTGGCCCGCGGTCCGGCCGGCGGGGTGCCCCAGACGATGGTGGTGGCCAGTTCTCCGTTGAGGTGGAGCTGGTGTTCCGTGACCGGTTCCCCCGTGTCCGGCGGGGTCCAGGTCAGGTCGACGGCGCCCTTGCGGGCGGTCGCCGTCAGCCCGGTCGGTGCGGTGTTCGGCTCCTCGTCGCCCGGGGCGCGGTCGGTGGTGAGGTCCACGGGCGGGCTGTCCGGGGAGGAGTTCTCGGCGGCGTCCCGGGCGCGGACGGTGAAGGTGTAGACGGTGCCGGGGCGCAGGCCGGTGACGCGGGCCCGCGTCTCGTCGCCGCCCACGCTGTGGATACGGGCGTCCTCCTGGTAGATGTCGTACGCCGTGACGCCGGTCGCGTCCGTGGCCGGTGACCAGGTCAGGGTGACGGCCCGGGGGCCGTCGACCGTGCCGCGCGCTCCGGTGGGGCGGGTCGGCGGGGTGCGGTCGTCGGGGGTCCGCTCGGGGGTGGTGACGGACGCCGGGGTGCTGGGCCCGGAGAGGTTGCCCGCCGCGTCGCGGGCGCGGACGGTGAAGCGGTACGCGGTCTCGGGCGCGAGGCCGTCCACGTCGACCATGTGCTTGGTGGCGGGGAGGGACATGACCCTGCGGCCGTTCTCGTACACCTCGTACGCGGTGACGCCGGTGTCGTCCTCGGCGTGGTCCCACATCACATGGACGGATGTGGCGCTGCCGGCCTGGGCGGTGAGTCCGGCGGGGACGGACGGCGGCCGGGTGTCCTTCTCCTTCCCGCAGGCGGTGAGGAGAAGGGCTGCTGCACAGGCACAGGCCAACACGGCCGGGGTGGGGGGACGTTGCACGATCGGGCCTCCGCGGGCGGCGAGCGGGCTGACGGGGAGCCATGCTGGCAGCCGGGCGGGTATTGGTCCAGACCTGTACGGCGAAAGGTGCGGGGCCGCAGCGGGCTACCCCCGGGACCGCGCGGGACGTCCACCGCGCCCGTCCACGGCTCCTCCACTCCCCCGCCTCAACTCGCCGTATTCGTCAAAGCTTTGGCTGCCCGGTGAACGCGCCCTAGCGTGCTGACTGTTGCTGGGGAACGGGGGGAACCGGCACACCGGCGCCTGCCTGGAGCGGGCCGCCGGCGCACCCCCGCGGCCTCGGTGAATGCACGTCCTGAACCTGAACAGATCCGGACGAACGATTCACCAGGAGGAACGCACCATGAAGCTCCGCATCGCAGCACTCGCGGCCACCGCCGCGACAACGGCCGTCCTCTCCGTACTGGCGGGACCGGCCCACGCCGTGGACCGCGACGTCACCGTCGCGAGCGCCGGCACCGAAGTCCGCCCGCTCGCCGGGGACGACGCCTGCATCGGGCTCTACGTCGGCGGCATCCTGACCGGGACCGGGTGCTTCGTGTCCTACGGGGACAAGATCTGGGCCGAGGACAACCGCAGCGACGGCCTGCGCGTCGTCGTGGAAACCAAGTTCGACTACAACCGCCCCAACGGCGAGTGCCACCAGTCCGGCGGCGCGGGCGTGGGCGGCTACTGCAACTACAACATGCGGGAGGACGGGAAGGTCAGCTTCCGTGTCCTGACGCGGAACGGGGCCGACGGCCCGAACAAGAGCGTCGGCGCCTGGTCGCCGTGGCTGCGGATCGGCTGACGGGCGGACGACCGCCTGGCGATCTGCCGGGCGGTCTGCCGGCGGGGGCGTGGGCGGGGCACCCCACCCGCTCCGGCCGGGGCACCCCACCCGCTCCGGCCGGGGCACCGCACCCGACCCGGCCGGGGCACCGCACCCGCTCCGGCCGGGGGCGCACACCCGACCCGGCCCGGCCGGCGCGAACGCTCAGGTCAGGCCCCGGACCGCGGGTCCGGGGCCACCCGCAAGGAGATCCGGCCAAGATCGTTTCACGGGATCTTGGCGTGACTCTTATGGCTTCTTGAAGAAACCGGCGGGCGGCCCCTGACGCCCCGCACCCCGTCATACGATCTCCGCCAACCCCCCACGAATCCCGGTGGGCGCGGTCAGCGCCTGCCGGGATTGTGCTTGACGTCGATCATCGAGGTGCATTCACGTATGGGTTCCCACCGGGCCGACAGCCGAGCCGACAGACGACAGCCCCGTGCGCACGCGCGCCCCAAGACCGGGGGGCGGGCACGCGGGGTGGCCCTCGCACTCGGAGCGTTCACGGTGGCCGCCGGTGTCGGCGTCACCCTCACCAGCGGTGGCAAGGGCGGCGAGGCCGCCAGCGTCGCGGCCGACCTCCCCGACCCGAACGCCGGTGCGATATCCGGCACGGACGCGGCGGGCGGGGCCACTCCCCTGGTGACGCCCTCCGCGTCCACCAGCCCCAGCGCCTCGCCGCTCCCGAGCATGACCGCGGCCGAGGCGAAGGAGAAGGCCCGGGCCCAGGCGAAGGCCGAGGCGGAGGCCAAGGAGAGGGCCGAGAAGTCCGCGGCGGCGGCCAAGCGGGCCGAGCGCAAGGCGACGCGTACGCCGGTCGCCGCCCCCTCGACGCAGCAGGCCCCCGCCGGTCCCGGGACGGGCGTCGGCGGTAGCGGCGGCGGCGCGGACCAGGGTTCGGGCGACAGCCCGAACGGGCCGGAGGCCCAGGTCCTGGCGCTGGTCAACAAGGAGCGGGCCGCGGCCGGCTGCGGCCCGGTCACGGCGAACCCGCAGCTCACGCAGGCGGCCGACGACTACAGCGATGTGATGGCCGCGTCCGGTGTCATGTCCCACACCGGCCCCGACGGCTCCACGATGACGAGCCGCGTCGAGGCGGCGGGCTACGCGTGGTCCAACCTCGGCGAGAACATCGCCCGTGGCCAGGCCGACGCCGAGTCGGTGATGGAGTCCTGGATGAACAGCCCGGGCCACCGCGCGAACATCCTGAACTGCTCCTTCGACGAGCTGGGCGTCGGTGTCCACATGGGCGACGGCGGCCCGTGGTGGACCCAGAACTTCGGCGCGGGCCGCTGACCGGCCACCGCCGACGCCCCCACCACCGCCCCTGCCCCTGACGGCGGAGCCCCGAGCGGGGTCCGCCGACGGCAGACGCCCGCCCGGCCGGTCGGATCCCTGCCCCGGCCGGGCGGAGCAGCGCCGCCGCCGGTCCCGTGCACCCGGCGGCGGCGCGCCGTCGTTTCCGGACCGCTCCCGCGCTTCCGCCCCCCGTCGCTCCGCGCGACCACGGAGGTGACTCACTCACGGCCACCGCCCGCGTTGCGGCCCGCCGCGGGGTGGAGTTCGTCGCCGGCGTCCGGGAGTTCCGGGCGGGAGGCGTCGGCGGCGGCCTGCTTCGCACGGCCGGCGGCACCCCGCGTCTCGTACCAGGAGACGGCGAAGGTGACGGAAAGAACCGTCACGATGAACGACAGGGAAGCCCAGATCGGCACCTTGTAGACATCGGTGAGAAGCAGTTTCACGCCGATTCCCGCGAGAATCACGCCGAGGCCCGTCTGGAGGCGCCTGAATCGGCGTGCGGCACCGCTGATGAGGAAGTACGCGGCCCGCATTCCGAGCAGGGAGAAGGCGTTCGCGGCGAAGACGATGAACGTGGTCTCCGTGACAGCGAAAATCGCGGGAATGCTGTCGACGGCGAAGACGACGTCCGTCGTCTCGACGACCAGCAGGGCCGCGAAGAGCGGGGTGGCCATCAGCACGCCCCGGGAGCGGACGAAGAAGTGCTGGCCGTGCAGTTCCTCGGTGACCGGCATCGTCCGCCGCAGTCCGCGCAGCACGATGTTGCGTTCGGGACGCACCTGCGCGGCGCCGTGCCGGAGCACCTTGTAGGCCGTGAACAGCAGCAGGGCGCCGAAGACGTAGAGGGTGACATGGAACGCGTCGAGGAGGGCCGCGCCGACCGCGATGAAGAGTCCGCGCATCAGCAGGGCGCCGACGATGCCCCACATCAGCACACGGTGCTGGTAGCGGTCCGGAATTCCGAAGTAGCCGAAGATGAGGGCGAATACGAAGATGTTGTCGACGGACAGGCTCTTCTCGATGAGGTAGCCCGCGACATACTCCTCGGCCGCGACGTGCCCCTGCCAGAGGTAGAGAATTCCGGCGAAGCACAGTCCGAGGGTGACCCATACGGCGCTCCATATCGCCGCTTCCCTGATCGGGATGACCGCGGCCTTTCGGTGAAAGACGAAGAGGTCCAGGACCAGCACAAGGGCTATGAAGCCGATCAGGGCGATCCAGGCGAATAGCGGGACGTCCATACCGTCCCCGTTCCCGCTTTGCCCTTTCTTTAACATTCGGGGGCGTATGGGTTCCTGAATGCCATGGCCATGCCGGGCCGCGCGCCCGCCCTTCCGGGCCGCACGCCCACCCTTCCGCGCCGCCTACCCCTCCGGCTCCGACTCCGCCAGTGAGAACGAGACCGTCACCCGGGCCCCGCCCAGGGGGCCCCGGGTGATCGTCAGTTCGCCGTCGGCCTCGCGGGCCGCGCGGGCCACGATGTCGAGGCCGAGGCCCGTGCCGCCCCCGCCGCCGGTGCTGACGCCCCGGGTCAGCGCGGCCTCCGGGTCCGCGACGCCGGGCCCCGCGTCGTCCACGATCAGGACCGCGTGCCGGTCCGCGCGTTCGACCCGGACGGCAAAGGCGGTGCCCTGCGGGGTGTGCCGGAAGACATTGCCGATCAGCGCGTCGACGACCGCCGCCAGATCGTCCTCCGGGAAGCGGACGGGCACCGCGCGCGGGGTCAGCGAGCGCTCGCAGACACGTTCCTGCTGGGCCGCGAGCACCGACCAGAAGTCCAGCCGCAGGGCGACGACGTCCGCGAGTTCCACGGGCCTCGTCGGCGCTCCCCCGCCGCTCTGGCCGGCGGCCAGCGGAGTACGGGCGGCCGCGATGATCGAGTCCAGTTCACGTTCGAGCTGTGCGACGGCCTCCCCGATGCGCCGCGCGCCCGGGGTGCCGCTCATCAGGTCCGCCTCCAGATAGAGGGCGGTGAGCGGGGTGCGCAGCCGGTGGGACAGGTCGGCGACCATCTCCCGTTCGACGGCGAGGAGTTCCACCACCCGGTCCGCCATGGTGTTGAACGCCTGCCCGGCCTCCTGGAGCTCCGGCGGGCCGTCCGGCCGCACCCGGACGTCCAGGTCGCCCGAACCGAGCGCCAGGGAGGCGCTCTTCAGACCGCGCGAGGAGCGCACCACCCGGGCGCCGAGCCGGTCCGCGACGAGGACCGAGCCGCCGACCAGCCCGAGGGCGAGCAGCGCCATGACACCCCAGGACGCGGCGACGCCCCGGGTGAGGTCCGCGCCGGGGACGTACGCCTCGACCACCGCGACCCGGTCCTCGGGCAGGACCACCGGCTGGAGGTGGACCCAGCCGTCCGCGGTCTCGACCGAGAGGGTCTCCCGGTTGCCGACCGCCCGCTCCAGGGCCTCGGGCGGGGCGTGGGAGGTGCCGACGAAGCCGCCGTCGGGCAGCCGCACGGCGAGCTGGTCGCGGGAGCCCAGCTCGGTGACGGCCTGCTGCACGTCCGCCCGCTCCGTGGTGAGGGCGAGGACGGGCGAGAGGGCGGCGGCCCGCTGCTCGGCCGCGGTGGTGACGCGGTCGCGCGCCTGCTCGCGGACGAGCAGGGCGAGCGGGATGAGGAAGGAGAGCGCGACCATGGACGTGACGGCCAGGGCGATCCCGGCGAGGGCCCGCCTCATGGCGTGGTGACCAGTTTGATACCGATTCCGCGCACGGTGTGCAGATAGCGCGGATCGGATGCCTTTTCGCCCAGTTTGCGGCGAAGCGCCGAGAGATGGACGTCGACGGTCGGTTCCTCCAGGTAGGGCTGCTGCCACACCTCGACGAGGATGCGCTTGCGGGAGATCACCTGGTCCGCGTTGGCGGCGAGATAGGCGAGAAGATCGAACTCACGCCGGGTGAGGGAGAGTTCACGCCCGGCGAGATGGGCGGTCCGGGCGGCGGGGTCGATCCGTAGGTCGGCGACCTGGACGACGGGCTGCCGGTCGCGCTCCTCGCCGGACGGCGCGGAGCGCCGCAGCACGGCGGCGAGACGGGCGGCGAGCTGGCCGCCGGAGAACGGTTTCACCATGTAGTCGTCGGCGCCCGCGTTGAGGAGCCGGATGGCCTCGGTGTCGTCGTCACGGGCGGTGGCGACGAGGACCGGGACCCGGGATATGCCGCGAATCATCCGCAACACGTCCAGACCGTCCAGATCGGGCAGACCGAGGTCGAGTACGACGATATCGGGCGGGTCCTGGGTGACCTCGCGCAGCGCTTCGAAGCCCTGGTGCGCGGTCTTGACCGCGTAACCGTGGCCCGTGAGCACCTCGATCAGGGCGGCTCGGATCACCGGGTCGTCCTCGACGACAAGTACGGAGGCCATGAGCAGGCACGTTAGCCGGTCCGTCACTATGGTGTCGTGTCCCGTCTCCTGCGCTACGTGATCATCTGGCTGTCCTGCACGGCGGCGAGCGTCACGGCCGTGATGATCACCGTCCACTTCGTGGTCGGTTCGACCCGGCCCACCGCTCCGGTCGCGCAGTCGGCACCGGACGGCTTCTCCCCTGCCCCGACCGCCACGGTCACCGCCTCCCCGTCGCCGTCCCCGAAGCCCAAACCCAAACCGAGCAGCCCCAAGCCCTCGCCGAAGCCGACGCGGACGGCGGAGCGCCCGGCCACGACGCCGAGCCGGCCGGCCCCCTCGACGCCCCCGGCCCCGCCCGCCGGGTCCGGGCAGGGGGCGGGCTGCCAGCAGGAGGGCGGCTCGGGCGTGCACACGATCGCGTCCCAGGGCGGGAAGGCGACGGTCCGCTTCGGCGGGGGCGGGGTGTGCCTGATCTCGGCGGTGCCGAACCAGGGGTTCACGGCGAGCACGACGCAGGGCGAGCAGCGGACCCTGACAGTGACCTTCGCCGCGGACCGGCACCGCTCGGAGATCACGGCCTCGACGGAGCCGTCGGACCGGGCGAGCGTGCGCGAGACCTCGTTCTGACATGCGCGGGACGTTCCGACGTGCGCGAGACCTCGCCCCGAGGGGGGTGCGACCTCGTTCCGAGAGGGGCGACCTCGTTTCGAGAGGGCGGGGCGCGGGGGGCGCTCTGCGGTGACCGGTACACCCGGGGCCACCGCAGAGCGTGTGAAGAATGGTTTCTTCCGACGTCACATCTCGTTCAGCACGCTGCGCCCGCCCCGTCCGGCGTCGTAATCGGCCCAGATGGACTCCAGGTCCCACCGGCGGTCCTCCTCCGCCGCCGCCCGGAGAGGCGCGTCCGGTTCCCACTGCGGAACCGTTTCCTCGGATTCCGGGGCCGCCCCGGAGACCTCGGTGTCCTCAATCCCTCCGAGCCGCCGCTCGAATTCGGCCTGCAACCGGTCCAGGGTGTCGAGAAAGCCGTCCAGCGACTCGTCGGCGAGCAGGTCGAGGCGGTGGGGGTGGTGGCCGGACAGGGAATCGCCGGCTCCACAGGTGCAGTCGGACCGGGTGCTGACATCGAAAGAGACAGGAACGTTCATTGCCATACCCCCACAACGACGTCTGTCCCCAAGGAGAACGAGCCATTCGGGTGACGCTTCCGGCCGGCTGAGGGCATCCGCTCAGAGGTACCGGCGGATGGGCAGCACCGCGCTCTCGCGCACCCGCTGCACCACTGACCGGCGCTTCCACCGGCCGGGGCGGATGCGGTCGCTGACGGCGAGGTCCTCGTCGAAGTGGCCGTCGAGGGTGGCGGTGACCTCGCGGTCGAGGACCGCGAGCATCACCTCCTCGTCGTGGTCGAGGGAGCGGCGGTTGAAGTTGGTCGAGCCGATCAGGGAGGCGACCCCGTCCACGGTCATGATCTTGGCGTGCATCATGGTCGGCTGATAGTGGTGGATCTCGACCCCGCAGGCGGTGAGGGCTTCGTAGTGGTGCTGGCCGGCGAGTTGGCAGACCCGCTTGTCGGTGTGCGGGCCGGGCAGCAGGATCTGCACCTCGACCCCGCGCGCCGCCGTGTCGCAGAGCAGCTCGACGAAGTACGCGTCGGGCGAGAAGTACGCGGTCGCCAGGCGCAGCCGCCGCTGCGCGGACTCGGCCATCACCCGGATCAGGGTCTGCATGTCCTGCCAGCCGAAGCTGGCCGAGCCGCGGACCACCTGGACGATCGAGCCGCCCGTGGCCTCGTGGTCCACGAACCGGTCGCGGTCGTCGAAGAGTTCGGTGTGGCACTCGGCCCAGTTCTGCGCGAACGCGGCGGCGACCCCGTCCACGGCCGGGCCGCGCACCTCGACATGGGTGTCCCGCCACTCGCCGGGGCCCCGCGCGTCGCCGCACCACTCCTCCGCGATGCCGACGCCGCCGGTGAACGCCCGCTCCTCGTCCACCACCAGCACCTTGCGGTGGCAGCGATGGTTCTGCTTGAACGGCGACAGATACAGCGGCTTGCGGAACCAGGCGACGTCCACGCCCGCATCGCTCATGTCGTCCAGCAGGTCCTTCTCGATGAGCCTGCTGCCGAAGCCGTCCAGCAGCAGCCGCACCCGCACCCCGGCCCGGGCCCGCCCCGCCAGGGCCTTCGCGAACCGCCGAGCGATGTCCCCGCGCCAGTAGACGAAGGTCATCATGTCGACGGTGTGCCGGGCGCCCTCGATCGCCGCCAGCATCGCGGGGAAGATCTCGTCCCCGTTGCGCAGCGGGAGCACGGTGTTGCCCTCGGTGGCGGCGATGCCGATGAGGCGTTCCAGTCGTCTGCGGATCCGGGATATCCGTTCGTCCGGATCGGCGGTGCCGACGGCCCCCGGGTGCCCCGGACGGGTGTCGCCGCCGGGCTGCGGGGCCTGCTGGACGGACGTCATACGGACTCCTCTCGGTCGGGGCCCGGTGCGCGGGCCTCTGCCCGTCTACCCCCGCGCGCGCGATCGGCACAGACAGGTGTTCGACGTCACCCGGCGGCCGAGGGGAGGCTGCGCCAGGGGCCCGGGGCGCCTGGCGCGAGTTCCATGTCGGCGCGCACGGCCTTGTAGTAGCGCTCCCGGGCCTCGCGCTGCCCGGTGAGCAGCGCCGACCACTCCTCGGGCGCGCGCCGCGCCTCGCGCAGGAACGCCTCCATCTCCAGGACCACGGTCAGCCACGCCCGCGCGGCGGCGACCACCTCCGGCGAGCCGAGCATCAGCAGGGCCTCGCCGGACGGGTCGCGGGCGTCGCTCGCGTCGGCGAGCAGCGGGGCCGCCTCCTCGGGCGTGAGGGGGTGCGGATGCGGGTCGTTGCCGAGAAAGGCGGCGACGCGGTAGGAGAGCGTCACGGTCTTCTTCAGTGACCGGGAGTAGTCCGAGTAGACGGTGAGACGGCGCTCCTCCCACCGCGCCGCCTGCTCCCGCCCGAACCGGGCCCGGTCGGTGCGGGTCAGGGCCAGATAGGAGCCGAACGCGCCGATCACGACGCCGAGCAGGGCGGGGAGCTGCTGTATGAAGGCGGACATGGGCGTCACGGTAGCGGGCGTGGTACGCCAACGGCGGCGCGAGACCGGGCTGTTGGCCCGCCCCGTCGGCGCGCGCCCGGGGCGGGTCCGGTGAGGTGCCCGGCCTCACCCGTGGCCGGTGGCGGCCTTGAGCTCGTGCGCGGCCGCGTCCGCCGTGCCCCGGTCGGGGTGGTGGTCGCGCAGGGCGGGCAGGACGCGGGCGAGGACGTCCGGTTCGGCGCGGGCGAGCGCGGCGACCAGGGCCCGGCCGCCGCCCGGCCAGGTCCCGGCCGCCGCGTCGAAGGCGGGCAGCAGGGACGCGGGCGGAATGTCCGCGAGCAGGGCCCGGGCGCGCTCCGGGTCCTCCTCCGCCTCGGCCGCCCGCAGGGCGTCGCGCAGGTCCTGCGACCAGCGGCGCTCCAGCTCCTCGGCGAGCAGCACGGCCCGGGCGGTCAGGGGCACGGCGCTCTCGTCGGGGGCGGTCTCGTCGTCGGCGGCGGCTCCGGTTTCGGTCCCGGCCGGCGTCCCGGTTCCGGTTCCGGTGCCGCGGGAGTGGAGCAGCCGCAGCGCGTGGGCGCCGAGGACCGGGTGGGTGAGCGCCGACCGCAGCGCCGTGTCCGGGACCCCGGCGCGCTCCAGCAGGGCGAAGCAGCCGAGGAGCCTGCCCCCGTGGCCCCCGGTCGACCGCTGCGCGGCGATCTCGTCGAGAAGCGCCGCCCACGCCTCGTCGGTACCGCCGTGGCGGGCGGCCCAGTCGCCGAGGGTGGCCGCGCCCACGGCCGGGGGCCAGTTGACGACGGCGGCGACCGTGGTGCGGGCGTCCCAGGCGGCGATCTCCCCGGCGTCCGGGGCGGTCAGTTCGCCGGTGGCGAGGACATGCCGCATCACGGTCGCGCCGAGCGGGGTGAGCCCGTACGCGTCGCCGCGCCGGAAGACGCAGCCGGTGCCGGCCAGGCCGTCGACGAGCTGCGCGAGCGCGCGGGCGGGCGGGTCCAGACGGGCCCGGTCCTCCTCGGTCGGGGTCCCGGTCCCGAGCAGGACGCCGAGCTGCTCGGCGGACGGCGTCTCGTACGCGGCGGGCCGGACGGCGGGCAGCGCCACCGGCTCCTCCTCCTGCTCGGGGGCGACGTCCGCGCCCCCGGCGTCGGGGCCGGACGCGTCGGCGACCTTGCGGACCACGGAGTCGGGGGTGCTGCCGCGCTCGTAGAGCGAGTAGAGGAGGTGGGCGGCGTCCAGGGACCAGTCCCCGTAGGGTTCGACGCTCACGGCCGGGAGGCTCTCGGCGCGGGCGGCGAGGATGTCCGCGGCGAGTTCGACCAGGTCCTGCGGGGTGCCGGAGTCCCAGACGGCGCGGGCGTCCGGGAAGCCGCAGCGCTCGGCGAGGGCGCGGGTCCCGTCGTCGGCCCCGGACCCGGTATCGGCGGCGGGCCCGGTCCCCGACCCGGTGTCGGCCCCGGTCCTGGCGTCCGCCCCGGCCCCGGTCTTGGTATCGGTCTCCGCGAGGGCCTTCGGCAGGGGCGCGGCGTGCAGCAGGGCGCGGACCTCCTCGGGCGCGGCGGCGCGGGCGGGCGGCGGCAGCGGGATGCCGGAGTGGCCGTAGTAGTCGAGGTGTTCGCCGAGCATGCGGTCGGCGAGCTCCCGGTGGGGCAGGGTCTCCGGCCCGGGCGCGAGCCGGGCGTGCGGTCCGGCGAACGCCTCCGTCAGCCCGTATGCGCTCCACCGGTCGGTCAACGCGTCGGCCAACGCGCCCAGTTCGGCGCCGAGCGCGTCCTCGGGGTGGTCGTCGTCCAGCGGCGGGGCGGGCAGCAGCGGACCCGCAGGATGGGGCTCCCGCGTGTCCCGGGCGAAGGCCGCGAGCAGCAGTTCGTCGAGCGCGGCCCGTACCGCGAAGGTCCGGTCGGCGACCTGGGCGCGGCGCACGCCGTCGGGGAGCGCGGTCCGGTCGGTGTGCGGGGCGCGGGCGTACGCGTCGAGCCAGGCGGCGACGGCCGCGGGGTCGCCGGGGTCGGTGCCGTCGGCGCGCAGCAGGGAGGCATACCAGCGGTGCCAGGTCAGCCGCGCGGGGTCGGCCATGGCCCGGCGGAACGCGGGCTCCGCCTGGTCGACGGCCGCGAGGAGGCGGGCGTGGCGCTTGGCGTTGAGCCGTCCGGCTTCCCGGACCCGGTCCGCGAGGGCGCGGAGCACCTCGGGCACGGCGTCGGTCTCCGCCTCGTCCGCCCCGAGGAGGGCGGGCAGGTCGCCGCTGAGCACCTCGGCGACGAGCGCCGGCGTCGGCTCGGGCCCGCCCGCCCGGCGGTCGGCGCCGCGCAGGGCGAGCAGGGCCAGCACGGCGTCGGCGGGCCGGGCGGGCAGCGCCCTCCCGCTGCCCCGCGCGGCGGCCCAGGCGAGGAAGTCGTCGAGTCCGGTGTTCAGCGGGGAGGCGTGCGGGGCTGCGGCGGCGGCCGCGTCGGCGGCAGGCGTGGTACGGGTCACGCGGGGAGCGTAGGGAACGCGGGCGTCCGCGCGCGCCGTTGCGGACCTGCTGTACGCCGAACGGGGGACGCGTTGGTCCGGAAGGCGCCCGGCGGGGCCGGCTCGGGGTCCTGACCTGCGGGGCTGCCGCGCATCCGGGAGAGCGCCATGGGAGCCCCGGCCGGTCGCCCGCATCCCGCCGGTTCTCGCCGTTTCCCGCCGATGAGTTCGCGGGGCGGGCGCGGTCACCCCTGTATGAACGACATGGACGGCATGAACGGCATGGACGGCATGAACGACTCGGCGATGAACACCTCGGCACAGGCCCCCGACCCCGCGCCCGGTTCCGCCCCGGCTTCCGCTCCCCCGGACCGGCCCGACCTCGGACCCGTCGCGGAGGGCGTCGCCCGGCTGCTGCCCGGCGTCCCCGACGAGCGGCTCGACGGGCCGACGCCCTGCCCTGAGTACGCGGTCCGGGACCTGCTGGGCCATCTGCACGGCCTCTCCGCCGCCTTCCGGGACGCGGCCCGCAAGGACCTCGGCCCGAACACCTCCACCGACCCGGGGTCGCACCGCCCGGTCCTGCCCGCCGACTGGCGCACCTCGCTCCCGGCCCTCCTCACGGACCTGGCCGCCGCCTGGCGCGTCCCGGACGCCTGGGACGGGATGACGCAGGCGGGCGGCGTCACCTTCCCCGCGTCGGACGCGGGCATGGTCGCCCTCAACGAGCTGTTGGTCCACGGCTGGGACCTGGCCCGCGCGACGGACCAGCCGTACGCCCCGGACCCGGCGAGCCTCGCCGTCTCGCGCGCGCTGCTGACACCCCAGGAGCCGGACGGACCGGACGGGGCGAGCGAGCCGGACGGGGCGGGGAACGGTCTCTTCGGCCCGGTGGTCCCGGTCCCGGACGACGCGCCGGAGCTGGACCGCGTGGTGGGGCTCAGCGGCCGCCACCCGGACTGGACGCCGCGCCCCTGAGCCCGCACGGGGAGCGGCACTGCGCACACGGCATACGCTGTTGCCCATGACGCAAAGTGTCGGCACGCAGAGCGACGGCGATCTGGACGGCCTGGTGCGCAAACGCATCCGGGCCCTGCGGGTGGCGCAGGGCTGGTCCCTGGAGGAGCTGGCCGGCCGCGCCAACCTCAGCCAGTCGACGCTCTCCCGGATCGAGAACGGCCGGCGCCGCCTCGCCCTGGACCAGCTCGTCACCCTCGCGCGCGCCCTGGACACGTCCCTGGACCAGCTGGTGGAGACCGCCTCCGACGATGTCGTCACCAGCCCGGTCGTCGACGTCGCGCACGGGCAGCTGCGGTGGCCGGTCAAGGGCGACCCGGGCCTGACCGTGGTACGCCGGCGGATGACCGATCCGCCCCCGGACAACCCGGCGCGGATGCGCGCACACCCCGGCCGGGAGTGGCTCGTCGTCCTCTCCGGCACCGCGGTCCTGCTGCTGGGCAACCGCCGGCTGCGCATCGAGACCAACCAGGCCGCGGAGTTCCCGACGATGCTGCCGCACGCCATCGGGGCGGAGGGCGGGCCCTGCGAGATCCTGGGCATCTTCGACCGCGACGCGCGACGCGGGCACCAGCGCGACGAGGTCGGCGGCGGTGGACCCGAGACGGCCGGCGGTCACGGCAGCCCGTGACGACCCCGGTCACCGCGGCCCCCTTGCGCGCACGGCACCCCTGACGGCCATCCTCTTGCGCATACGGCAAGCACCCGTGCCCCAGGCGCATGAGGGTCGTAGCGTGGACGTATGACCCACACCCACCCGCACACCCACGGCGGCCCGCACCCCACGCACCACACACAGCACAAGCAGCACACCGCCGACGAGCTCGCCGACCAGGCGGAGATCCTCGACCTGGACGCGGAGGTCCTCGCCGGGCACATCGCGGCGATCACCGCCTGGCTGCCCGCCGAGTCCGCGCCCCGCCGGATCATCGACCTGGGCTGCGGCACGGGAGCGGGCACGTTCGCCCTGCTCGACCGCTTCCCCGAGGCGCAGGTCACCGCCGTCGACTCCTCGGCAGAGCACCTCCGGCGCCTGCGGGAGAAGGCGGGCGCGGCGGGGGTGCTGGAGCGCCTGCGCACCGTGCAGGCCGATCTCGACGCCGCCGACTGGCCCGAGCTCGGCACACCGGACCTGGTGTGGGCCTCGGCCTCGATGCACCACCTGGCCGACCCGGACCGGGCCCTTCTCCGCGTCCATGAACTCCTCGCGCCGAGCGGGCTGTTCGCCGTCGTGGAGCTGGCCGGCTTCCCCCGGTTCCTGCCCGCCGACGCCCCGGCGGACCGGCCCGGCCTGGAGGAGCGCTGCCATGCCGCGATCGAGCCCCGCCACGCCGAGCACATGCCCCACCGCGGCGCGGACTGGGGGCCGATGCTCACCGCCGCCGGGTTGACCGTGGAGGGCGAACGCACCGTCACCGTGGACATCGACGGCGCCGGTGACCCGACCGTGGGCCGCTACGCGCTCGCCGGCCTCCGGCGCCTGCGGCACAGCGTGGCGGACGCCCTGCCGCCCGAGGACCTGGCCGCGCTCGACCGGCTGCTCGACACCGACGGCCCGCACAGCGTCCTGCGCCGCGACGACCTCGCGGTCCGCACCGAACGCACCGTCTGGGCCGCGCGCCGCCCCCGCTGAACCACCGGGTGCCTGCCGGCGCCCATGGGCCCGGTCAGCCGGCACACCGGTCACCGCCCGGTGGCCCCGGCGCGGGGGTTACCGGGCGGCGCCCAGCCGCTCCAGCACCCGCGCGCGCAGGAGCAGGTACTCGTCCTGCAAGCGGCGCAGCTCGGCGAAGGGCGGCCGGGGCACGACCACCCCCTCCGTCACGACCTCGTGCGGCGCGAACTGCTCACGCGTCAGGTCGATCTCGACGCCCTCCCCCAGGCGGTTCCACCAGTGGAAGTCCACCCGCCGCCCGTCCACCTGCACCTCGCCCCGCAGCAGCTCCCCGCCGAGCAGATCGTTGACCACCAGTGCCGTGACCCCGCACTGATCCCGCGCGGGATTACCCGCCGTCCACCGCGCCCGGTACTCGGGCGTACAGGTGTCGGCGTCCCAACTGCCGCGGACGGCCTGCTCGATGTCGGTGAGGAGAAGCGGTGTTGTTGTCATGGGCGGAGGATGCCACGGGGCACTGACAACGGCCCGCCCCGCACTCTGCTCCACCCTCCTCAGCGCTGCCCGAAGCGGCGGCGTTTCGCGGCGCGGCTCCAACCGCGCGGCGGGCCGGTGGGGGCGGAGGCGTCCGCCGGGGGCGCGTCCGGGCCCCGGTCACCGTCCGGATCGGCGTTACGGCCGGGGTCCACGACGCGGCCCGGGTTCACGACGCGGCCCGGGTCCACGACGCGGCCGGGGTTCCGGTGCGGGCTCGGGCGGTGGATCAGGGTCACCCCCTCGTGGTCCACCGGGTGCCACGCGTGGTCATGGGTCCGGAAGGTGAACCCCTGCTCGTTGTCGGTGGTGTGGGCGAGGAGCGCGCGGCCCTGGCCCGCGTACTGGCGGACCTCGTCCCACAGCACGTCACGGATGCGGGCCGACGGGTTCCCGATGAAGACGCCCGCGGAGATCTCCAGCAGCCAGCGTGTGAGGAAGCCCCGCAGCCCGGCCGGGCAGTTGGTGAGGACGATGACGGTCACCAGCTCACCTCGTCCCAGGCCCGCTCGCCGTCCGGCCCGTCGTGGTTGACCCCGGAGGCGACGACCTGCCCGCCGTCGGTCTGGAGCGTGACGAGGTCCGTCTCCGGTTCCGCGGCGTGCTCCGAGCCGGCCGTGCCGGGCAGCAGCAGCCGCTTGATGTCGTCAACGCAACGGTCCAGTAGCGCGGTCTCGTTGATGCGGTCCCGCAGGGCCCGCCGGGTCCGTGGGCCGATGTCCTCGTCCCCCTCGGCCGCCACGTCGAACGCGACCGGGATGCCGAGCCCGGTCTTGTAGAGGTCGGCGATGTCGAGGACGAACGACAACTCGTGCCCGGAGTGCACGAAGCCGAGGGCCGGGCTGAGGCCGAGGGAGGCCACGACGGCGTGCGCGACGCCGTACATGCACTGGGCGGCCGCGGTGACGGCCTGGTTGGGCGCGTCACCGCTGGTGAAGTCGCCGGGCACGTACCGGCGCCCCCGCCAGGGGACGCCGGTACGGGTCGCCTGTGCGCGGTAGCACTCCTTGACGCGTCTGCCCTCCCGGCCGAGGAGTTCATGGCGGGTCAGGCCGGCCGGGTCCTCGTCCGGGAAGCGCAGCCGGTACATCTCGCGTGCCACGGCGAGGCGGTTGCGCGCGTTGGCCCACTGCCGCGCCTGTGCCTCCATCAGGGCGGAGGAGCGGGTGAGCGCCCGGCCCGCCGCGTAGTAGCGCACGCCCCGCTCGCCGACCCAGCACACGGAGGCGCCGGTCTCGCCGAGCACGCTCATCGCCTGGTGGGTGACGCGGGTGCCGGGGCCGAGGAGAAAGGTGCCGATGGTGGCCGACGGGATGTGTGTGACGCCCTCGGCGTCCTCGGCCGTGATGGCGTTGGCGTCCCGGTGCACCGTGCAGCGCTCCAGGTAGACGAACGACAGCCGCTCCCCGACGCGGGTCAGCTGGCGCGGGGTGAGTGCGCCGCGCCGGGAGACCGTGGTCATGAGGCGCGGGCCGGTGCGGCGGCGGGCATCGGAGCGAGGGTGATCAGCCCGCAGCCGTATGCCCGGGCCCGCCCGACCCCCTGGGTGAGGGTGCGGCGCAGGGCGTCCGGGTCGGTGACCTCCAGCCTGCCGTCGTAGGTGGCGGTCACCAGGGTCACCGGTGCTCCCCGCCGGCGCCCGTTCGTGTCGCGGGTCTTGGCGAACGACAGGTCGCGCCCGCCCCCGACGGTGACCTCGTAGCGGTCGCCGTGGTGTTCGTCCTTGCCGTGGTAGGTCCGGCCGCCCGGCAGGAGGCGCTGGTCCGCGGGCTTCTCCAGGACCCGGAAGCCGCAGCGCTCCTGCCGCTGGAGGAGCCAGCGGATCTGGTGGACGGCGGTGACATGGGCGGTGATCTTGCGCGGTTCGTCCGGGGTGCGGCGGATGGTGTGGACCGGGTTGGCGGTGAGCCGGAACGCCCAGCGGTCGCCGGCGGCCAGCCGGTCCAGGAACGGTGCGTAGGGCCTGGTCTGCCAGCCGGGGCGCGCCGGATCGGCGGCCGCGGCGGCGGGCCAGCCCGCCTGTTCGACGAGGTGGGTCAGATCGGGCCGGCCGGGGCCGACGATGTACAGCAGGACCTCGGCGCGCCCCTGGTGGTCGAGCCGCCAGAGGACGCGCGGCCCGTCGGGGGCGGTGGGCTCCGACGGCAGCAGGTCGGGGAAGGCGGCCATCACGGCCGCGTGCAGCGCCTGCGGTGAGGAGAGGAGGCGTCGGGCGCCGGGGCGGGCCGTGTTCACACGGAAGCGGGTGAGGAACATCAGACGTTCTCCTCCTCCAGGGCGGCGAGGGGGTCGTGCCATACGGGCGCTCCGGACGGAACGGGGACCGGTACGCGGGTGGTGACGACGGTGCGCAGTGCGTGGCGGCGGTGCTCGGCGGCGAAGCTGAGCGGCTGGTCGCGGAGCGTGTCGGCGTCCGCGGTCTCGCCCGCGCCCGTCGCCTCGCGGAGGACGGGAAGTCCGGCGGGCGGATCGTGGCGGCGCTGCCTGCGGTACCAGGCCGACGCCTGCCAGGGCACCTCGGCGAGGACGTCTCCCAGTGAGCGGTCCTGGTGGAGGCCGAGGTCCAGCGGAGCGGACGGCGGGCAGGAGCGCCGCCCGAGGAACGGCGGGTACACGGGTGCCCGCACGGCGGCCCGCAGCCCGGCGAGCAGTTCGTGGTCGCCTTCCACGGCCGCGACGAAGACGGCGTCGGCGAGGTAGAAGCGCTCGGTGAGGGGCATGGACTTGCCGGTGACGGCGTGGTGCGCGGTGTGGAAATCCCGGATGCGGGTGCCGGGCTGGTCGATCCGGACACCGAACCGCAGTGCGGCGAGCGGGGCGAGACGGGTGTCGTCGCCGCGTTCGATGCCGGCCGCGGCAGCCAGGAGGCCGACGACTCCGCTCTTGGTGGGCGCGGACTCGGTGGTGCGACGGACGAACCGGGAGGCGGCTCCCCAGGACTGCAGGGGGCCGGCAAGCCGGAGGGCGAGCACGCTCATGCGGGCTTCTCCAGGAGTTCCGCGACGGCCTTGCCGACGGCGGAGACCAGGGTGCCCAGGTTCTCGGCCTCGGTGCCGAGGTCGGCGAGCTTGAGGGTGTTCGGGCCGACGCGCAGCACCCAGGTGAGGGTGGACTCCTCGTCGCCGTAGGCCCGTTCGATGTCGGGGACGTACGCGGCGAGCCGGTCCGACGCCTCGCGTACATGGCCGCCGGCGTCGCCCCGGACGGGGTCCTCGAAGGCGGCGACGAAGCTGATGGGCCGGGTGGTGCGCAGCTTGACGACGACGGCGTCGGGGAGGGTGTGGTGCCCGAAGGTGTTGATCTTTCCGGTGGGCAGGGAGGCGACGAAGCCGTGGACGAACGCCTCCACGGCGCGGCGGACCGGGTCGGTGCGCGGCTCGTCGTCGCGCAGGCCCTGGCCGAGGGTGGCGGCGAGCTGGTGCACCCCGACGGCCGCGTAGCGGTACAGGGTCGCCGAGTTGAAGTCGACGGTGCCGATCATTCCGGCGCCGGTCTCCTCGTCGGTGTTCTCGTCGTCGACGGCGGTGTAGTAGTCGGACTCGTTCTCCACGCGGTGGACGCCGATGGCGTGGGCGACCTGCACGGCGGCGTCGACGTTGATGTCGGCGGCGTCGGCGACCATCCGGCCGAAGAGGGCGATGTCGACGGAGTGGCGGCTGTCCGCGATCTCCCGGACCTTCTCCTTGGTCTCCTTGGCCTTGAGGTGGGCGGTGATGTCGGCGGCGCCGTCGACCGCGATCCTGGCCAGGCCGTCGAGCTGGCGGGCGCTGAGGAAGACGAGGTACTTGGCCTCGGGCGCCGGCCCGGGACCGCCGTCCTGGGTGGCGGCGTCCGGCGCGTTCGCCGCCTTGTCGGCCTTGCGCTTGGGGACCTCGGTCTTGAGGCCGGTGGCCTTCACGGTCTCGTCGGCGAGCCGGATCGCCGTCTCCCCGGCGGGGGCGGCGTCGAGCTCGGTGATCCGTGCGGCGAGGACCTCGACGACCTTCTTGGTCCGCACGCCCAGCTCGCTCGGGTCGAGCAGGTGCTCCTCGTGGAAGTACGTACGGGTGGCGCGCTTCCACGCCTGGCTGGAGACCCGGGCGCGCGGCACTCCGCCGTACACGGCGGTCTTGGGCGCGCCGGTGTCGTCCCGGTTGAGGTTGCTGGGCGGGACGGTCTGGAGGGCGTGCACGTCCAGGAAGATGCGGTTCACGAGGCGGCGTCCTTGTCGGTGTCCGTGTCCGGGTGGGCGTCGGTGGCGATGGCGGCTGTACCGGGGGCTCCGGCGAGGGCGTCCCCGGTGGTGTGCCGGCGGTCGGAGCGGTCCTGCCAGGCGTGGAAGGACCGGCCCCATTCGCGGCGGACCGCGGCCGGCCCGTCGGGCCACTGCCAGGTGTAGAGCTGACCGGCGAGCAGCCCGTAGTCGAGCGGGAGGTCGGCGCGGCGCAGCAGGACGACGAGGTCGCGGAGCCGCTGCGCGAGTGCGGTGAGGTCCGGTGCGGTCCCGGCGCGGACGAGGCGTTTGCGGACCGCCTCGTCGATGCCGTCCGCGGGCATGAGCCGGTGCACGGCCGCGCCGAGGCCGCGCGGCCGGTCGCGGCGGTGCGTCTGGTGCATGCGCACGGCGCGGGACGACTGCTGGTGCAGCGCCCAGAGGGTGAGGGTGGTGTGCAGGGCGTTCTCTGCGTGCGTCAGTTCCCGCTCACCGAGGGGCCGTTCGCCCTCCGGCGCGAGGTGCAGGGGCGCGGTGTCGATCAGATTCCACAGATCGGGCACCTCCCCCGCGTCCCGTCCGGCTCCCCGGCGAAGCCGGGCGAGGGCGGCCACGGCCCTGGGGCGGTCGCGCAGATAGCCCTCCTGCCAGGGGGTGATGTGCGCGACGGCGAGTACCGCGACCCGGGCGCGGACGGTGGGCGGTGTCACGGCCGACGCGGCCGCCGGTGGAGCCGTGGTGTCGGGTGCGGTCGTGGCCGTGGTGGCGGGCGGCGGGGCGGTCATGCGTCCACCTTCGTCGGGTCGGTCGTGGGACGGTCGGTGTGCGGGGCGTCCGGGGTCCGCGCGGCCTGCGGGTCGTCCGAGGCGGGTGAGGAGTCCGCCCCGTACGGGTCGCCCAGGAGCTTGAACAACCGGATGCGGAACCAGCGTTCGGCGAGGCTCGCGTCGAGCCAGTACGCCGCCTTCTTGTCGGTGACCTGTCGGCCCTCCCAGGCGGCGTCGCCCGCGTTCGCGACGAGGGCGCCGCCGAGGCGGAGGAGGGCGCGGTGCGCCTCCTGCTGCCAGGCGAGGCGCGCCCCGGCGGGGTCGGCCGCGTCCGCGAGTTCCAGCAGCCATGCGCGGTAGCGCCCTTCGAGGGCGTCGAACCCGGCGCTGCGGGCGGCCGAGCGGGACGAGTCGCCCTCCGAGCCCGCCGCCCGCGCCAGGTCCGTGGCCAGGTCGCCCAGGGCGCGGACGGCCGTCTCCGCGTCCTCGGCGGCGTGGACGGCCGCGTCGGCGTAGGAGCGGTGCCGCTTGTGCAGCAGGACCACCTTCATGCCGAGGTGGTCGTCGACGATCTCGTCGATCACGGACTGCTGGGTGCCGTACGCGGCTCCGACGATCCGCGCGCGGATCGGGTGGTCCGGCGTCAGGTCCCCGTCGGTGACCAGTCGGGCGACCCACTCCAGGATGCCGGGCCGCAGACGGCTCGGTGGTTCCGCCCCCTGCGGGGGCGCCGCCCGCCCGGCGACGAGGGAGCCGATGCCGCGCCAGGCCGCGCGGGCGGGGTCGTGGTCGCGCGGCAGATAGACGGGCTTCTCGCGGAGCTTCTTCTCCTGCGGCTCGCTGCGCCGCCAGGCCGTCATGGGCTCCCGCCCGTGCCGGTTGCGCGCGCGGAGCGGGTCGCCGTAGCCGAGGACGACGCCGTGGACGCCGTCCGCGTCGAAGTGGAGCCGCACGCGCCGCGACTGCCAGGTGTAGAGGTCGCGGACGCCGGTCGGGACGCGTTCCGCGCCGCCGGGCCCGCTCGGGAGCCGACGCCAGGCCGGGGCGTCGTCCTCGTCGATCCGCACCTCGGGGGTGTCGGCGGCGACGAGGTTGAGCAGCAGCGTCTCGCGCAGGTCGCGGCCCTCGACGAAGACGCCGCCGAGCCCGCCCGCCCAGCCGGTGCCCAGGGGATACACCTTGCCGTTCTTCATCCGGTCGTCCCCGACCGCACCGGACTTGATGCCGGAGGTGTCATAGGCGTGGGCGTGGACGACCCAGCGGGCGGCCTCGGCGAAGGTGAGCCGGTCGACGGTGGGCATACGGGCACTGAGGAACGGCTCGCCGTTGGGCACATCGGCCACGATGCGGTTGAGCGAGAAGACCTCGTCCTTCGCGGTGCGCAGACCGGGGGTCTGGAAGAACGGCGTCCCGGGGTGCAGGAGGTCGAACCGCTCGCGGTGCCGGTCGAGATACTCCCCGACAGGCGCGAAGCAGTCTTCCTCCGCCTGTGCGGCCGCCCAGAGCTCGCCCCACCCCTCGGCGTCCTCCGGCCCGTCGAGCGCGTCATGGGCGACGGCCAGCAGCAGGCGCACCAGGGCGAACTCGACCGTCGGCAGCTCGGCCGTGATCCTCCGTAACTCCCCTGCCCGCGCGAACACCTCACGGAGCGACAGCTCGTGCTGCCCGCCGTCCAGCCCGAGGACGCCTATCCACGGCCGCTCGGTCAGGTCGAAGGACGGCATGCCGTGGGCACGGGTCGTGGTGGGTTCAGCCATGGGTCACCTCCAGACCGTCGGACGGGCTGTACCTCAGAGAAAATCCTGCCAGCCGGGTCTGACAGTCCTCGTCGAGCGCGAGAACGAGCTGGTCGGAGAGCCAAGGGCTGTCCTTGCCCTGCCACGCCGGCACATACAGCTCCTCCAGTTCCGCGAGGGCGGCGTCGGCGGTCTCCGCGAACGAGAACTGGACCGGGAGCCGCAGTCCGCAGCTCGCGGCGGTCCGCGCGGCGAGGGGCACGGGCCGTGCGTCCTGCGGGAGTTCGAGCCCGGCGCGCCGTCCGCCCCTGCGGTCCGCCGGCAGCCACGGCAGGGTGGCGAGGCTCCCGTCGGCCCGGCGCTGCACGACGACGACCTCCAGGCCCTCCCGGCTGTCGCGGACCTGGGCGCGGCCGGTGCGGGTGTCGTCGGCGTCCCCGACCCCGGCGGCGACCCAGCCGAACAGGGGCCGCCCGGGACGTCCGACCTCGCCGAGCCGGAAGGCCGAGGCCCCGTCCTCCTGGCGGGCCCGGTGCTCCTCGTGCGCGGCGCGCGCCTCGTCCAGCGCGGCCGCCCAGTGGTCCGGGCCGACCGGCCCGTCCCCGTAGGCGGCCTGCACGAGCGGACTGATGTCCGCGGGGAGCCGGACGGGCCGGTCCGGGCCGCCGTCGAGGTGCGGGAGCAGGACGGCTGCGGACCGCAGCAGCGCGTACGCGCCGTACACGGTCCTGGAACCGCGCACGGGCACGGGCACCTCGGCCGCGCCCCGGCCCCCGGCGCCCTCGTCCTCCCTGACGTTCTCGACACCGGTGACGAGGCAGCGCGGGGTGCGCAGCCGCTGGGGCCGGTCCATCTGCTCCGCGCCGCCGCGCGGGTGGCGGTGGAGGCGGCCCATGCGCTGGAGGAGGAGGTCGACGGGGCACAGGTCGGTGACGAGCAGGTCGAAGTCGACGTCGAGGGACTGCTCGGCGACCTGGCTCGCGACCACGATGTGCCGGCCCGCGGGCCGCTCGTCCGTCTTCTCCGGCGGGCCGAACAGGCGCAGCAGGGCGTCGTCCTTGGCGGCCCGGTCGAGGTCGACGAAGCGGGCGTGCGCGACGGTGACGTCCGCGTCGCCGAAGCGGTCCCGCAGGACGCGGGCCGTGTCCAGGACGCGCTGCACGGTGTTGCGGACGACGAGCGCGCAGCCGCCGTCGGCGAGTTCGGTGGTGAGCCGGTCGGCGAGGACGTGCAGGTCGTCGGAGAGGCGTTCCACGACCACGTCGGCGGCCCGGCCGGAGACCGCGGGGCGGCGGACGACGGGTTCGCCTCCCGGGGCGACGGCGGTCAGCAGCGGGTAGGCGCCCTCCCGCGCGACCGCGTCGTAGGCCGGGCCCGTACCGCCGGCGTACGCGGCGAGCAGTTCGCGGCGGCGGGCGGCGGGAAGCGTGGCGGACAGCACGACGACCGGGACGCGGTACGCGCCCAGCCAGGACAGCACCCGGTCGAGGTAGACGTTCATATAGGCGTCGTAGGCGTGCGCCTCGTCGATGACGACGACCTTTCCGGCGACGGCGAGGTGACGCAGCGCCAGATGCCTGCTCTTGAGCCCGGCGAAGAGGAGCTGGTCGATGGTCCCGGCGACGAAGGAGGCGAGCATGGCCTTCTTCCGGCCGCGCAGCCACGCGTGGGCGACGAGTTCGGCGCCCGCGTGCCCGGGGCCCTCGGCATGCCGGCGGGGTCTCGCCGGGCGGGGCGCGTCCAGGTCGACGGCGACGACGCTGCTCGCGTCCGCCATCAGCCCGGTGAACTCCTCGTTGAGGGCGGCCTTGGAGTGGGCCAGCTGGATCGAATGCCGGTCGCCGTCGCGGGCCGGCAGGTGCTCCAGCCAGCGGCGCAGGCGGGGGAACATGGCGTTGCCGGTGGCCATGGTGGGCAGCGCGAAGAACACTCCGCCCGCACCGGACCGCGCGGCGAACACCTCGGCGACGGCGAGCGCGGCCTCCGTCTTCCCCTCCCCCATCGGCGCCTCGATCACCATCAGTCCGGGCGCCGCCGTCTCCCGCGCCAGGGCGAGGGCGGCCTCCTGGACGGGCCGGACCTTGGCGCCGGGCGGGAGTCCGAAGCGGGAGGTGAACAACTCCTGTGCGTCGGCGGCCGGTTCGCCGGCGCGCCAGGCCGGGGGCAGGTCGAGCCCGTGCCACGCGGCGGCGAGGCGTTCCTCGTCGCCGCGCGGGGTGTCCTCGGGGAAGAGGGGGAACAGGTCGGGGTTGCTGGCGATCCAGTCGGAGACGATGACGAGCGAGGTCAGGAGGACCTGTACGGGCTGCGGGAGCCTGGCCCCGCGCCATGTGTCGCCGCCGAGCCGGGCGGTGACGCCGTACGCGTCGGCGCAGGCGTCCAGCAGTTCGTGCTGCACCCGCTGCCAGAGGTCCCGGCTGGGACCGGGTGTGCGGAGCAGTTCCTCGTGGGCGTACAGTGCGGTGATCTGGCCGGGCTCGGGCGGCACGCCGTGGTGGCCGCCGACGGCGACGGTGAACTGCCCGGTCTGCCGGGGCGCCCAGCCGTGCCGCTCCGTCAGCCACTGGCCGAGCAGCACCTGCCCGGCCAGTCCGTGCGGCGCGAGCCGCCGGTCCGGGCCCATCGCCTTCGCGGAGCGCATGGCCAGTCCCTCGTCACGCATCCGGTCCGGGAGGTCGCAGACGCCGTCGAGCTGGGAGGCGAACGCGGGTGTGGCCTTGCCGATGTCGTGGACCCCGGCGAGCCAGACGACGAGCGCGCGGGCGTCGGGTTCGCCGCCGGGCAGCGCGTCGGCGATCAGCCGCCGGACGCCGCGCGGCAGCCACTCGTCCCACAGCTTCCCGGCGACGGCGGCGCTGTCCGCCATGTGCCGCCAGAGCGGCATCCACCGGTCCGCGCCCTTGGCCCGGTCGTTGTCGTGCTTGGCCCACACCGTCCGCGCGGCCGCCGACAGCCGGCGGTGGAGGACGGGGTGGGTGACTCCCCCTGTGCTCATGGGAGATGGATACCGGGCGGGCGGGGCTCCGGTGGGCGGAATTTCGTGATCGGGTGCGATCTGCGGCTGATTTGTTCCTACACGCCCCGTGGGGCGGCGCCGAGGCTTAATTTGATCGGTTTGCCCGGACTCCGCGGTGGGCGCTTGACCTCAACCACGCTTCAGGTTGAACGCTGTGGTCATGACGTCCTTTTCCCTGACGGACCACACCGAGATCGCACTGCTCGTCGACGACTTCTTCCGGGCCCTGGACGAGCGCCCCTTCACCGACGACCGGGCCCCCGCCGCTTCTTCACCGAGGACGCGCGGACGGTGACGCCGCTGGGGGTGTCGGAGGGCGCGGAGGTGATCGGCGCGGAGGTGATCGGCCGGAGGTGACCGGCGCGGACGCCCGGGTGGCCCTGGAGCGGTACGCCCGTACCCGGCACCTCGCCACGGCGGTGCGGGGCGCCGCCGTCGACGGGCCGGACCGGGCGACGGTCCGGTGGAACGCGCTGATGACGCACATCCACCACGAGTCCACGCGGTGGGGGCACGGTCAGGACGCCGATCCGGAGTTCGTGGTGGCCGGCACGTACGAGGCCGAGCTGCGGCGCACCGCGGCGGGCCGGCGGATCAGCCGGATGACCATCGAGGTCGAGTGGACCACCGGGCGACCCCCGGTGCTCGCCTGACCGGGAGGGGTCCGCCATGGCCCGCGCCACGACCGAGGCGGTGACCCACCGGATCGCCCGCCGCGCCCGCCGTGCCCGCCCTGTCCGCCCTGTCCGCGCACTCGACGTCGATGGGCCCCTCACCGATCTGCTCCCGCCGGCCGGGCGTGCCCGCGGCGCGGGCCGTGGCGGCCGTCGGCTCCTCGGCCCGCCAGGCCCGGGAGTTGGGCGTCCTCTCGTCCCGGGTCGCGCGGCTGCTCGTCGGGGAACAGGGCTTCCGTGCGGTGATGGGTGATGTTGGAGGGCGACGCCCCGGCGAGGGTCGGACTCGACGCGTACGTCCGTACCGGCGCGGGCGACCCGAGGCGGCTGCCGGCGGGGGCACGTCCCTTCTGGCAGACGGAGATCCTGCGCCTCGTCCACCGGATGCGCGCCCACAACCGGGACCGGCCCGGGCTCCGGTCCGCTTCATGGGCTCCAACCGGCGGGGGCGTGGAGGGAGGAGGGGAGAGGGTGGCGGGTGGCGGGTGGTGCCGCGCGTGGTGGCCGGAGTGCTTGGTTACGCGTTCGACTTTGAGTGGAGAGGGGCTGGATCGGGCCGTAGGCTGCGGGGGACGGTCTGCCGATGGGGCTGCGTACGCGAGGGGGAGGAATGAGCAGTTTGCCGGATTACGCGAAAGTGCGCGAAATCGCGGTACCCGCGCGATAAAGCCACAGGTCACGCAGCCTGCTCCCCGCGCGTGCGGGGGTGTTCCCCCGGACGCACACCCCGAATGGACCGGACACTGCTGCTCCCCGCGCGTGCGGGGGTGTTCCCGGCCGCCGTATCCACCCCGCCCGGCACACCCTCTGCTCCCCGCGCGTGCGGGGGTGTTCCCTGGGTCTTGGCGAGGGACTGGGCGACGAGGTGCTGCTCCCCGCGCGTGTGGGGGTGTTCCCCGGGCGGGGTCGAAGTCGCCTTCGAACTTGGGCTGCTCCCCGCGCGTATGGGGATGTTCCCGGGTCGTCCTTGGTGAGCAAGCCCTCACGTGCCTGCTCCCCTCGCGTGCGGGGGTGCTCCGCGTGAGAGTTCGCCCCCGTCGACGCCGATTTCGCGCTCCCGCCGGAAGGGGACCGAGACCGTTCAGCGGACCGGGGTGTCGACGGGCCTTGACGATTCGCGACAGGAAGCCGCCAGGTGTTGACGATCCGCGCCACTAGCCCCGGCCCCGCGCCGAACAGCCCTCCGCCATGTCATGGTCCCGCCGACGACATCGAATTCACGACGGAGGGCACCAGCATGCGCATCCGAAACAGGGCGACCGCGCTCACGTCCGCGACAGCGATCGCCGCCGGAGTGCTGTTCACGGCTGTCGCTGCGGCCCCGGCCCAGGCGTACAGCCCCAACCCGACGACGTACATCACCCGACAGGTCACGGACAACTGCCCGTGCACGTATGGCGATCTGATCGACGGCACGTACTTCCAGAAGGACGTGGGCGGCACGGCCGTCAAGATCATGGGGACGGTGGGCAAACCCTCCAACATCGTGGGCAAGGTCGAGTTCCACCCCCAGGGTGAGAAGCTCTGGATCTACGACACGAAGAACGACGGCGACGCGCTCTACGTCAGGGTGGAGTACACGATCGACGGCTCTCTGAGGTCAACCGACATGTACAAAGCCCCCGGTACTCCAAAGGAGATCGATGTCCGGACCGTCGATCTGAACCTTCCCGAGGGAACTTTCGTCACGGTCCTGTGGTACGACGACGCCGATGGCGACGACCTGATCGCGGTAGGGAGGGGACGGGCCTGACGCCAACTCGCACCTACCGAGCCGGAGAACCCGCCCGGGCCGCTGCCCCGGCGGGACTCCCGGGGGCGTCGCGGAAGATGTCGACAAGCAGCCAGGATGTGAAGCGTCAAGAGGCGCGGGCGCCGGTCCGGCCCGGTGCGCCTTCATTGCCGACGACCGGCCTCCGACCGCCGCGCTTGCCGATCCTTCCCGGACCGACGCGGCTTCCGGGCAGAGGCCTACCCCCCTCGTCAGGGTTTCTCCGCACGCGACAGCGAGGCAGGGGGCGCTCGGCGTCACCCGCAAGTCGTATGCGGCGGGCCTACACTGAACGATGACCAAACTGGACACGCCACGCGAAGGGCGCGCCCCCTTTTGCGGCCTTTGGCCGACTCCGCAGTAGTGGACAGAATTACGCCACTCACTCGATAAGGCCGCGGGTCAGAAAGACTGCTCCCCGCGCGTGCGGGGTGTTCCTTGCTCCAGCCGCCGCGCGAGGATCATCGCGGCCTGCTCCCCGCACGTGCGGGGGTGTTCCCGGGGCGGCGGACATGCAATCTCCGAACAGTCAGCCCCGCACCTGCGGGGCCATCTCCCTAGGGCTTGTCTGACAAATGATCACCGAGAGGGTGCGTGCTTGGTCCAATTGCCTTGTCGTCCTGACGCCAGTCAGTGATTCTGGGCAGGTGCCAGGACAGGGGAAAAGAAGGCGGCGGCAAGAGGACGCGCGGCAGCGGCTTGCTGCTCGCACCGCGCCGGACGCGGGACAGTGGGAAGTGGTCGTTGAGACTCCGGACCGGGCGGAGATGCGTACGAAGTTACGCCGTCTTCGGGAAGCAGGAGTCGACGGGTCGATGATCCGGATCGACACGCTGTGCGGACGCCTGGCGGTGCCGACCACCTACCGGCTGAGCCGTTTCATGACGGACCCAGCGCAAGAGTCCGAGCACAAGCACTCTGATCATTGATCTTGTGGCAGGTCGAGGCGAGTTGACGGAAGCGGCGTGGGACCGAATAGAACCCCTGTTGCCGCGAGTGGATGGACGTGGCCGTCCGTGGCGTGATCACCGACAGGTGGTCAACGGGGTGCTGTGGCGGCTGCGGACCGGGGCTCCGTGGCGCGACCTGCCGGAGCGGTACGGACCTTGGCAGACCGTCTACGAGCGGTTCGCCCGCTGGGAAGCGGATGGGACCTGGGCGAAGCTGCTGGAACACGTCCAGGTCTGCGACGACGCGGCGGGCCGGGTCGAGTGGACCGTCGCCGTCGACTCCACGGTCAACCGTGCCCATCAGCACGCCGCCGGCGCCCGTAAAAAGGGGCCGCGGACGGGGACGAAGTGGAAGATCCGGGCCGCTCGCAGACGCACCAAGCACTCGGCCGGTCCCGAGGCGGGCTGACCACCAAGGTCCACCTCGCCGTCGATGGCCGGGGCCTGCCCCTGTCCATCGTGCTCACGTCCGGCAATGTCAACGACGCCACCGCCTTCGGCCAGGTCCTCGACGGGATCCGCGTTCCGAGAGCCGGCACCGGCCGCCCGCGCAGGACACCGACCCGAATCCTGGGCGACAAGGCCTACTCCAGCCGGGCGATCCGGCACCTGCTGCGGCGCCGCGGCATCGCCGTCACGATCCCCGAGCGCCGCGACCAAGCGGCCAACCGCCGGCGCCGAGGGCGCCTCGGCGGCCGGCCGCCCGCCTTCGACGAGGAGGTCTACCGCGAGCGCAACGTGGTCGAACGATGCTTCGCACGCCTCAAGCAGTTCCGCGCGATCGCGACCAGATTCGACAAGCTCGCCGACCGCTACCGTGCCGGAGCCGTTTCGGCCTCGCTGATCCTCTGGCTCCGAGAAACCAGTTCGTGATCATTTGTCAGACAAGCCCTAGGCTCCCGCGCGGCCGAAGAACGGGCCGGTCCACTTTTCGCGCGGCCGGGGGCGCCCGGTACGCGCTGGGTACCCTGGTCCGGTAGTTCAGCACTCCCCGCCCGCGCGGGGGTGCTTCCCACGAGTCCCGTCCCCGGTTCGCCTGCCACCTGCTCCCCGCCCGCGCGGGGAGAGACGGAGCCCCGCATGCATGCTCTCCCGCACGACCGCACCGGTGCGCGCATCAAGAGGCTTCGGCTTGAGCGGCATCTCACCCAGCGCGCGCTCGCCGACCTGTCCGGCGTGTCGTACAGCACCCTGACCAAGACCGAACAGGGTGTCATCGCCGCCTCCCCCTACCTGATCGCCTGCATCGCGCGTGCCCTGCGCGTGGACGTCTCCACCGTCACCGGACAGCCCTACGTCACGGAACTGCGCACGGACGAACTCGATGTGCTGATACGGCCCATCCGCGAATCGCTCGACGTGTACGACCTCGGCGCCGACCCCGAGATCCAGCCCCGCGCGCTCCTTCTCCTCAAGGCAGACGCGGAGGCGCTTCTCAGGGCGGTACGCGCCGGTGAGATCAAGCAGGCCGCAGGGCCGCTCCCAGGCCTCGTCCTGGAGACCACCACCGCGGCCCACACCGCCGACTCCACCGAGGGCTGGCTCCTGCTCGCCAGCACCTACCGGACGGCCTATGACATCGCCGCGAAGCTCGGCTTCCCGGATCTCGCGACGATCGCGCTCTCCCGGATGGAATGGGCAGCGCAGCGTGCGTCGGACGCCGTGGTCGGCGGTATGTACCGCTACATGCGGGCGCTGACCTACCTGCGAAGCGGTCAGTTCCGCACCGGCGAACGCCTCGTCTCCCTCGGTCTCGGCACGCTCGGCCAAGCGGACGACGGACGTGTCCGGGATGTCGTCACCGGACAACTCCACCTGGGCGCGGCCGTGATGGCTGCCCGCGCCCAGGACCACATGCGGGCGGATGACCACCTCGCCGAGGCAGAACGCATCGCCGAGTCGACGGGCGAGGCGGTCGACGTCCACTGGCTCTCGTTCGGCCCGACCAACGTCCGCGTCCACCGGGTCAGCGTTCTCGCCGAACTGGACCGGTACGACGAGGCTGCCCGCGCGGACCAGGGGCTGCGGATTCCGGGCGACTGGCCGGCCTCGCGGCGGTCGCACCACTACGCGGAGGTGGCACGCGCCCAGATGTGGACCGGAGACCTGGACAACGCGTTCGCGAACCTCCTGCGTTCCCGCAAGGCGGCCCCTCAACAAGCCCGTTACCACCAGACCGTACGGGAGACGTACGCCGGACTGGAGGCTGCGAAGCGTCGACTGCCCGACAGTTTCCTGTCGTTCGGCAACTGGCTCGGAGCCTGACGCCCGAGCGAAGCGTTGGCCCTGACTATCAACAGCTCCTGATAGTCAGGGCCTTTGCACGGGGCGACGATGGCGTGGCCGCCGGTGAGGACCCGACGGTGCAGCCCCCGCGACCGCGCCAACGGCCCGGGGGCATGGCCCACGCTTACGAGGAGCGTCGACATGCAGAACGATACGACCGGGCCCCCGCCGCCCGGCCCGGCGGCCCCTGAACCGGGATCGCCGCCCGCCGGGGTCGCCGGTATGCGGGACGCCGCGCGGCGGGTGCTCGCGCTCGGCGGGGCGCCGCCGTCGCGGGAGGACCTGGAGCGGCTGACGGACACCCTGCACGGGTACGTACGGCTCCTCGTCCCGGAGGTGCGCGCGCTGATCCGGGCGCGCCCTGCGGACGACCCGCCCGCGCGCGTCGCGCAGGTCGGCGTCGACGAGGCGTGGCGCCGGCTGCACACCGCTCCCGGCTTCGGTCCGGACGCGGCGCTCCGGCACGCGTGCCGGGTGGCACGCTCGGTGCAGGCGCTCTGCGACCACTACGAGACGCTGAACCCGCCGATCACGACGGGGATTCGGTGACCGCGTCGGTCGCGGACGGCGAGGGTGCCGAGGACGGCGGGGGCGGCGACGGCGTGGCCGCCCGGACGGTCACGCGGCGGTTCGGCGTCTGCCTGTTCTGTCCGGAGCCGGCCCCGGACGTCCTGCTGGACGTGGAGGACGCCGGTTCCGGTCCCGGCTTCCCCGTCACGGCGCACCGCGCGTGCGCGGACCGGCACCGCGAGCCCGTCATCGGCGGTTACGACCCCGAGCGCTGGGCCCGCGCCTGGGGCGTCCCTCAATGAGGGACCGCCGCACACCACCCCATGGCGACCGCAGCGGGGCAAGGGTCGCACGGGCGGGCCGAGGTGACCGACCGGAACGTCCGCCCACGTCACGACACATCGAGCAGTTCCGAGGAGACAGCATGAGTACGCACCACATGGATGGGTCCCACATGGCGACGGCCGGCAACGGGGGCGGCGGGGACGGTGGTGACAGCCTGCCCGGTCAGCCCTGGCCGGGGCCGCCCGTTCCGCCGTCGCCCGACGGTGGGCCGAGGGCGATCTGACGTGTGTGCCGCGCACATGGGTGGGGAGCGGCCCGGCCTGGGCCGCTCCCCCGCCGGGGTCGACCCGGTCTCGGTGCCGGAGTGGGCCGACGCGTACCGGGCCGTTCCGCGCGGACCGTTCCTGCCGGACGTCATATGGCCGCACGACATGGAGTCCGGCACCACTATCGCGGTCGACCGTGTGGTGGAACCCGCTATGTGGCAGGGGTATATGGAGGCCGACTGCCCAATCGTGACGCAGTGGGACGACGGGGCTGGGGACGCGCGGGAGCCCGGCACCGCGCCGACCTCCTCGGCGTCCATGCCGTCCGTGGTGCTGCGCATGCTGGACGAGTTGGACGCCCGCCCCGGGCACCGCGTCCTGGAGATCGGCAGCGGCACCGGCTGGAACGCCGCACTGCTCGCGCACCGGCTCGGCGCCGACCGCGTCGTCACCGTCGAGGTCGACGCGCGGGTGGCGGAGCGGGCGCGGACGTCCCTGGAGGCATTCGGGCTGCCGGTGCGGGTTGTCACGGGTGACGGCGTCCTGGGGTGGGCGGACGGCGCGCCGTACGACCGGATCGTGGCGACGGCCGGTGTCCGCGACATCCCGGTGGCGTGGCTGAGGCAGACCCGCCCGGGCGGTGTGCTCCTGGCCCCGTGGGGCACGCACTTCGGGCATCACGACGCGCTGGTGCGGCTGGTGGTGGCGGACGACGGACTGAGCGCGACGGGTCGGTTCACGGGCCCGGTCCAGTTCATGAAGCTGCGCGCCCAGCGCACCTCGTTCGCGGGGCACGGGGCGTACGTCCCGGACGGGGTCGGCGGCGCCGAGCGCTCGTCTGCGGAGGTCTCGGAGCAACGCCTGCTGGGTGACGGGCCGTTCGCGCCGCTCCTGTTCGCGATCGGGCTCCGGGTGCGGGCCATGTGCCACCAGCCGGCGGCGAAACGGGACGGCGCGCGGCCGGTGTGGTTCTACGGCCTGGACGAGAACCACGGCCACCGTTCCTGGGCGTGCGTGATGCTCCGCGACGGCCACGAGCACGCGGACGTCTGGCAGTCGGGCCCACGCCGCCTGTGGGACGAGGTGCGCGAGGCACTGGAGTGGTGGGAGTCGCAGGGGCGGCCGGGCTACGACCGCTTCGGCCTGACGGTGTCGGCAACGGAGGGCCAACGGGCTTGGCTGGACGACCCGTCGGCGTCCTGGGAGCGCTGAGCAGCGCCGACCGGCCGAGCGCTGATACCGGGCAGCGCTCCGTTGCGGGGTGGGCGGGGCGCGGCGGGGCGTACGCTGCGGAGAGTGGAGGGGGCGTGGGCGAAGGTGGCTGGGGGCGTGATGTGGCAATTGCCGGATTCTTCGATAGTGGGGGAAATCGCAGCACCTGTGCGGTGAAGCCGCAGGTCACGGAGTCTGCTCCCCGCGCGTGCGGGGTTGTTCCCCGGGCCTGCGGTGCCCTGACAGCGGGCGCATTCCTGCTCCCCGCGCGTGCGGGGTTGTTCCCAGGTCGACGGCGATCAGGTCGTCGTGGCGGAACTGCTCCCCGCGCGTGCGGGGTTGTTCCCGGGAAGAAGACGAAGCAGTTCACGTGGCGGGCCTGCTCCCCGCGCGTGCGGGGTTGTTCCCGTTGTGAGGCGTTCCTCGGGGAGGCCGCGGCGCTGCTCCCCGCGCGTGCGGGGTTGTTCCCCCGTGGAACGTCTTCTCCTCGATCACGCTGGACTGCTCCCCGCGCGTGCGGGGTTGTTCCCGCCCGCGCCGTTCTCGACCGGGCCCCGCGCCCGCTGCTCCCCGCGCGTGCGGGGTTGTTCCCTACGGCGGCGGTGGGAAGATCACGCCGACCGTCTGCTCCCCGCGCGTGCGGGGTTGTTCCCACCGAGCGAGGCATCAGGAATCCGGCGCCCATCTGCTCCCCGCGCGTGCGGGGTTGTTCCCCAGTCCTGGAGGGCCGTGTACAGGGCGGTGGGCTGCTCCCCGCGCGTGCGGGGTTGTTCCCTACTGGGACGTCGAGTCCGGGATGCTCCCTCCCTGTTCCCCGCGTGCGCAGGGATGTTCCTGATCGCCGCCCCCTCGCGACCGGGCCGGGCCCGGACGCATGGCCCGGCCCGGTCTCACGGCGGGAGCCGCTACTCCTCGATCGCCGTGCGATACACCGCCGCGTTCAGGAGCTTGTCGAGTTCGGCCGGGTCGGTGGGGCGGAGCTTGAAGATCCAGGACGAGTAGGGTTCCTCGTTGATCAGCTCCGGGGATTCCGAGACCTCCTCGTTGACCGCGACGACCTCGCCGCCCACCGGGGCGTAGAAGTCCGAGGCCGCCTTCACGGACTCGACCGTGCCGACCGGGTCACCGGCGGAGTGCTTCTTCCCCACGTTGCCCGGTTCCACGAACACCAGGTCACCGAGGGAGAGTTGCGCGTGGTCGGTGAGTCCCACGGTCACGGTGCCGTCGGGCTCCAGTCGGGCCCATTCGTGGGAGTCCGTGTACCTGAGTTCATCCGGGACGTTCGCCATGGTCTTCCCTCGCTCGGTCGTGCCGATCGTTGCGATCGACGCGACCAGGATGAGGACGCGGGGCGCCCGTTCGAACGGAATCCGCCAGGTCGGGGTGGGTGGCCCGCCGGGTAACGTCCCGGCGGGGCGTCCTCGGCGCGGCCCGCGACCCCCATCGCCGACCGCGTCCGCCCCGGCGCGAGATTGCCCGTATCTCGCCGGTGCGCGCCGCCGGACGGGTCAATCCGTGTTCTATTCGCGCGGCTCACGCCACATGGACCACAGCACCGGCCCCTCCCCCGGCAGGCGCAGTTCCTCGCGGACCGTGAAGCCGAAGTGCTCGTAGACGGGGATGTTGGACGGCCTGGAGGACTCCAGGTAGACGGGCTGCCGCGCCGCGTCCGCCCGGGCGAGGCCCGAGCGGAGCAGTGCCGCGCCCTGGCCCTGCCCCTGGGCGGCCGGGTCCGCGCCGATGACCGCGAGGGACCAGTGCGGGTCACGGGGTGCGTGGGTCGCCGCCAACTCGACCAGTTCGCCGAAGAGTTCGGCGCGTTCGCCCAGGATGCTCCGCAGTTCCCCGATGGTCTCCGCGTCGGGGACGGCCTTGGCCTGTGCCTCCGGTGCCACCCAGAACGCGGCCGCCGCGTCGGTGCGTTCGCACACGCCGTGATGGACGTACTGCCGCGTGAGGATGGTGGCGAAGTACCGTTCCATCGCCGGTCGGCGTGAGGCGTCGTCGGGGAAGAACCAGCGCATCATCGGGTCGTCCTCGAAGGCGCGGGCCAGGACGCGGCTGACCAGCGGGGCGTCGTCGATCGTCACCGTTTTGGGCGCGTTCGCTATCGGCATACGGGCCATTCTGCCCGTGATGATCTTGGGCGGTGCGGCGGGGTGCGGAGGGGGTGCCCGGCAGGTCCGGGCGGGCGGGTGCGGGCCTGCCGCTCTGTCCGGAGACCGGCCTATTCGGCGAGGTCGCCGTCGCCGCCGAGGTTGGCGACCATCCGGCGCAGGACGTTGATCGTGGTGATGTAGTCGGCGGGGTCGACGCCCTCGTGGGTGCGCTCGTGCACCCGCAGGTTGCGCTCCCGGGCGCGGAGGCGGCCCGCTTCGCCCGCCGCGCTCAGGGTCATGGCGGCCGACGCGTCCTCGGTCAGCCAGCCTCGGGAGACCAGGTCGTCGAAGACGGTGTCGAAGTCGATGCCCAGGTCCTCGTAGGGGGTGAGCCGTTCGACGAGCGTGGCGCGCGTCCAGGTCGCGGGGGCGCCGGCGACGTGGTTGAGGGTCCACCAGTGGGGCTGGGTGAGGCCCTCCAGCGCCAGCTCGGCGCGGAGGGCGCCGACGACGCGGCGGTACGCCTGGCCCGTCCACGCTCCGACGGGCTGGGCGGCCACGCGCTCGCGCGGGTACTCCTTGATGGTCATGGTCACGCTCCCCTGTCTGTCGATTGCCTGTCGACGCCGGACACGGTGAACGTAGATCCTCAAGTCTGCTTGAGGTCAAGGGTGGCGGGTGGCCCTCGTGGCCGCCGAAATGGCCGTGCGGGGGTGCGCTGCGGGCTGACATGCTCGGCGCATGTCAGCCACTGCGGAGCCCAGGCGCGCGTCCAAGCCGAAGCCCAAGACCAGCGTCTACATCTCCGTCGACGTGGAGGCGGACGGGCCCATCCCGGGGCCGTACTCGATGCTCAGCTTCGGGGCGGCTGTCGCGGGGCGGCAGGACGGGGACGGGTTCACGCCGGTCGCGGACCCGGCCCGCGACACCTTCTACCGGGAGTTGCGGCCGATCGCGGACGCGTACGTGCCCGAGGCGCGCGCCGTGAGCGGCCTGGACCGGGCGCGGTTGGGGCGGGAGGGGGCGGAACCGGGCGTGGCGATGGGCGAGTTCACGGCGTGGGTGCGGGGTGTGGCGCGGGCGCACGGGGCGCAGCCTGTGATGTGCGGGTATCCGGCCGCGTACGACTGGATGTTCCTGTACTGGTACCTGATCCGCTTCACGGGTGACAGCCCGTTCGGGCACTCGGGGTGCCTCGACATGAAGACCCTGTACGCGACGAAGGCGGGCGTGCCGCTGCGGTCGGTGTCCAAGCGGTCGATGCCGGCGGCACTGCTGCCGGGTCGCCGGCACACGCACCACGCGCTGGACGACGCGGTCGAGCAGGCGGAGTTGTTCGCGAACCTGATGCGGTGGGGTGCGGTGGAGTCCGGCTGAGGGCTGGGCAGGGTCACCACCGCGTCGTGCGTCACGGGAGCGGGTGGGGGCGGGCTGCGGGGTACTCTGGGCGACGGCGGCCGGGAAGGGAAGCATCGGGATTGATGTCCACTATGACGGGAATGACGGAGTCTTCAATAGTGGACGAAATCGCGACCTCCCTGCGGTAAAGCCGCAGGTCGGGCAGACTGCTCCCCGCGCGTGCGGGGGTGTTCCCCAGATCGGTGACGCCGTCGGAAAGAAGTCCGGCTGCTCCCCGCGCGTGCGGGGGTGTTCCCGCACCGGAGCCGCACCCGGCCTCCAGCACCTCCTGCTCCCCGCGCGTGCGGGGGTGTTCCCCCGGACAACTGGCAGGCCCCAGACCGGCTCGCCTGCTCCCCGCGCGTGCGGGGGTGTTCCCGCCACCCCCGACGACACACCGATCGGGCACCCCTGCTCCCCGCGCGTGCGGGGGTGTTCCCGCGCCGCCGACGAACTCGGCATCCACGACCCGCTGCTCCCCGCGCGTGCGGGGGTGTTCCCGGCCCGCGTCGGTGAAACCGGACATGCCCAGGCTGCTCCCCGCGCGTGCGGGGGTGTTCCCCCGATCCTGGCAGGGATGACACTGATCCGGCACTGCTCCCCGCGCGTGCGGGGTGTTCCCGACTGGGATCGGTACGGCCACCGGCAGCTCGCCTGCTCCCCGCGCGTGCGGGGGTGTTCCCTGGGCGTGGGGGGCGATCGTGGTGGGGGCCGCCTGCTCCCCGCGCGTGCGGGGGTGGGTCATGTCCCCTGTGGTGGTGTAGCCGGACCGATCTGATCGTTGTTGGGGTAGATCTTGTCCATGCTGCCTTCGGGGAGGTAGCGGCGGGGGAAAGCGATCCACTCGTCGTGCATCTCGATGAGCACGGCGGTGGTGAGTCGTTCGAGGGCGTCGGGGTTGGGGAAGATCTGCACGACGTCGGTCCGGCGTTTGATCTCGCGGTTGATCCGCTCCAGCGGGTTGGTCGACTGGATCTTCTTCCAGTGCCGATCAGGGAAGTCCGCGAACGCGGTCAGGTC